>CAZDNY010000009.1:0-17090 GCA_964506885.1 uncultured Hyphomicrobiaceae bacterium
TGCGGCCGGTTGTGCTTTGATGGGCCGGGGCGCCTGTCCAACGGCCGCGGCGCTCCCTAAATACCGTTTCACTTGTCGCTGACCGCCGTTTTCAGCGCTGGACCATCCCGGAACCCGAAGAGACCATGTCGCCCGAGATTTTGCTCACACTTTTAGCCGTCGTCCTGCTGCTTGGCCTGTCGGCCTTCTTCTCCGGCTCGGAGACCGCACTCACGGCGGCCTCACGGGCGCGGCTACATGCGCTCGAGCTGGAAGGCAACGAGCGGGCTCGACGTGTCAACAAGCTGCTCGCCGAGCCTGAGCGGATTATCGGCACGATCCTGCTGGGCAACAATCTGGTCAACATCCTCGCCTCGGCGCTGACGACAAGCCTGCTGATCGGGTTGTTCGGCGAGGTGGGCGTGGCCTACGCCACGATCGGCATGACGATCTTGGTCGTGATCTTCTCGGAAGTGCTGCCGAAGACCTATGCGATCGCGTTTCCCGACCGTATCGCTCTGGCCGTCGCGCCGATCATGCAGGTGCTGATCGTGCTGCTCAGGCCCGCCCTGTTCCTCATTCAAGCGATCGTCAGCGCGGTCTTGAAGCTGACGCCGACGGAAAAGGACGATGCCGCGAACGTGCTCGCCGCTCACGATGAGATCCGCGGCACGATCGAGCTGCAGACGAAGGAAGGTGCGGTCGCGCGGCACGACGCTCACATGCTGGGCGGCGTGCTCGACCTGGGCGACCTGACGGTCGAGGACATCATGATCCATCGCACGAAGATGGATACCGTCAATGCCGACGATCCGCCCGGGCGGATCGTGCAGGAGGTGTTGAAGACACAGTATACGCGCATCCCGCTGTGGCGAGACGAGCCGGAAAACATCATCGCGGTGCTGCACACCAAGGACCTGCTGGCGGCGCTGGGCGAGGCGGATTGGGACGTCCACAAGCTCGATGTGATGAGCTTTGCGACAAAACCGTGGTTCGTTCCGGAAGCCACCAGCCTCAAGGATCAGCTCAACCAGTTTCTGAAGCAGAAACAGCAGATGGCGCTCGTCGTCGACGAGTACGGCGAGGTGCAGGGGCTGATCACGCTGGAGGATATTCTGGAAGAGATCGTCGGGCAGATCGCCGACGAGCACGACGTGCATGAGGCTGCGATCCGGCCGCAGGCCGACGGGACCGTCAATGTCGATGGCTCGGTTCCGGTCCGCGACCTCAACCGCCACATGGACTGGAACCTGCCGGATGCGGAGGCGACGACGATCGCCGGCCTCGTCATTCACGAGGCCCAGACGATCCCGGAGCCAGGGCAGGCGTTCACGTTTTATGGGTACCGCTTCGAGATCTTGCGCAAGAGCCGCAACAAGATCACCGCGCTGCGGGTGAAGCCGCTGGTGCTGGAAGACACGGGGTCGGAAGGCTCAGTCTAAGCATTGATGGCGGCCGCGCCTCAGATTTCCGGTGCGGTCAGGCCGCCGTTCTGGCAGCGCTCCGGCGAGCGCCCGTTTGGCCGGTCAGCACAAAACAGAAATTGTCGGCTGGCCACGTCCGGCAGTTCATCCAGGGTTCATGTTCGGGCGTATCTCATAGGCCCAAGCACTGGCCCGTTTCGGGGAGTGTCGCGTATGCCCATTCGGGGAACGGCAATAAGAAGGGCCAAATGGAGAGTCATGGTTTCACTGCGTCTTCACCATGGCACGACAGTTGATCCAAGACAGTGCCCTTTCGTGGCATACTCTGGTTAAAGGGATCGCAACATTCGCAAGAAAATCGACGCGCCGCCGAGGCGGTGAGCGGTTTTCGAACAGCGCCGGGTTCCGTCACTATCGTCGTTCCAAAAAGGAGGAATATTGGAATGAAAGTTATCAAGACCATTGTCGCGAGTGCCGCAGTTGCATTCGCTCTCGTCGTGGCACCGGTTGCCTCGACGCCGGCCGCCGCCGCGCCGGCTGCGACGACGGTTGACATGATGCGCACGCTGCAGAATTCGACAGCGTCTCCGGTCGAGAAGGTGCACCGGCGTCATTGGCGTCACCGCCACTGGCGCCATCGCCACTGGCGCCACCGCCGTTGCCATAACGTGCGCCGCTGCTGGTACAACCACTGGGGCAAGCGCAAGTGCCGCTGGGTACGCCGCTGCTGGTAAGCGCAGCGACAAATCCCCCGACATAGAGAAGCGCTCCGGACTTTTCCGGAGCGCTTTTTTCATTGATTGGCGTGTTTCGGCTGGACTTGCGCAGCGGTCATCAGGAAACGGCCTCGCCCGGAGCGTAAGTTTTCAGTGCGAGCGCGTGGACGCGGCCGGAGAGTTCATCGGCCAGCAGTTCGTTGACGATCCGATGCCGATCGACGCGCGACTTGCCAGTGAAGGCCGGCGAAACGATCAGGATTCGAAAATGGCTTTCGCCGGTGCCGGGGGAACTGCGATGGCCGGCATGCAGTTCTGATTCGTTGATGATGTCGAGACGCGTCGGCGACAGGCCCAGAATCAGTTTTTCGCGCATGCGCTGTTCCGCTGACATTAATATTCCTCTCATCTGATGCGTGATAGTGCGAATGGATCCCGACCGCATCGCGGCTGCGACATTCGTTTGCGCACGGCCGCTACGTCCTTGTCTAAACCGTCGCTCGACACCATAATCTGGCGGTCATGAAGCTCGATTCCAAGTACTTCGACAGCATTCGGGTCGCACCACGGCGTGAGCGCGAGGAGCGCGAGCGTTCGGCACGCTCGCGGCTGCCCGATTGCCAGTGGAAGGGCTGCCGGGAAAAGGCCGGACACAAGGCGCCAAAGGGCCGTGGCCGCGATGGCGAATACTATCACTTCTGCCTCGATCACGTGCGCCAGTACAATGCCTCTTACAACTATTTCGACGGCATGTCGGACAACGAGGTGGCAAAGTTCCTCAAGGATGCCGTGACCGGCCACCGTCCGACATGGAAGGTGGGGGCGAACGGCTCGGCGCCCGGCATAGATCAGGCGGCCCACGCCGACAGGATCGGCCCGAAGTCACGAATTCGCGATCCCCATGGCGTTTTGTCGCGCCACGCCGCAGCCAAAAGCGGGGCGTCGGTCAAGCCTCGGCGTCAGCTCCGTCCATTGGAGAAAAAAGCATTTGCGGCGCTCAATCTGCCGCACGAGGCGGACAAGGACGAAATCAAGTCGCGCTTCAAGGCCCTGGTCAAGCTGCATCATCCCGACGCCAACGGCGGCGACCGCCGGTCGGAGGATAAGTTGCGCGAGATCATCCAAGCTTATAACTATTTGAAGCAGGTTGGGCTGGTCTGACACAGTGCCGCCGCCGTATGGCTCCTCCAGGGGCAGCTGGCTGCGGAGCGTGGCGCGGCTTGGCGATCAAAAAAACCGCGATTCCAACAACGCGATCTGGAAAAGATAATTCGATATGCGTGAGCAGATTTCCGCCGCAGCCGGCAAGAGCGTGCCCGGACTTCCCGACATGACGGTTTCCGTGCGTCAGGTTTTCGGCATCGACAGTGATCTGGAGGTGCCGGCCTATGCCAAGGCGGATGAGCACGTTCCCGATCTCGATCCCGACTACCTGTTCAACCGCGACGTGACCCTGGCGATCCTGGCAGGCTTCAAGCACAACCGACGCGTCATGGTGCAGGGCTATCACGGCACCGGCAAGTCGACGCACATCGAGCAGGTCGCCGCACGGCTCAACTGGCCATGTGTGCGCGTCAACCTCGACAGCCACGTCAGCCGCATCGATCTGGTCGGCAAGGATGCGATCGTCATCAAGGACGGCCAGCAGGTGACGGAATTCCGCGAGGGCATTCTGCCCTACGCGCTGCAATCGAACACGGCGCTCGTGTTCGACGAGTACGACGCTGGCCGGCCGGACGTGATGTTCGTCATTCAGCGCATCCTGGAAGTGTCAGGCAAGCTGACGCTGCTCGACCAGTCGAAGGTGATACGGCCGCATCCGGCCTTCCGCCTGTTCGCGACGACCAACACGATCGGTCTGGGCGACACATCGGGGCTCTATCACGGCACGCAGCAGATCAATCAGGGACAGATGGACCGCTGGTCGATCGTCGTGACCTTGAATTATCTGCCGCACGACGACGAGGTGGGCATCGTTCTGTCGAAGGCCAAGTCGTTCGCCAAGTCGGAAGAAAAGCGCAAGACCGTGTCCAACATGGTGCGCGTCGCCGATCTGACGCGGCAGGCGTTCATTAACGGCGACATATCGACCGTGATGAGTCCGCGCACGGTGCTGACCTGGGCTGAGAACACCGAGATCTTCAACGATGTCGGTTTCGCGTTCAGGCTGACGTTCCTCAACAAGTGCGACGAACTGGAACGTCCGCTGGTGGCGGAGTTCTACCAGCGCTCGTTCGGTCAGGAGCTGCCGGAAAGCACGGCCAACGTGGCGCTGAGCTGAGCAAGGGCACATCATGGCCGCGCCCGGATCTTCCAAACGCAAGGAAGCCCCATCCGAGCCCTTCAAGAAGGCTTTGGAGGTCTGCACGCGCGCGGTTGCCGGCGATGGCGACGTACATGTCTCCTTTCAGCCGGGGCGGCCTGAACTCAACGGCCGGATCGTTTCGCTTCCGGAGCCGTCGCGGCTGCCGTCGGCGCGCGAGATCGCTGTGCTGCGCGGCTGGGCGGACAGTCTGGCGCTGACGGCGGCATGCCATGACAACAAGCTGCACAACAAGCTGTTCCCGAGCGGCGGGCAGGCGCGCGCGGCGTTCGATGCGCTGGAGCGGGCGCGGATCGAGTCGGTCGGTGCCAACCGCATGGCCGGCATGGCTCAGAACCTTGCCGCCAAGATCGACGACCAGTATGCGCACGGCCGCTTCGCCAACGTGACGAGCCGCGAGGAAGCGCCGCTTGAGGATGCCCTGGCGCTGATCGTGCGCGAGCGTCTGACCGGGCAGAAGGCGCCGCTCACAGCGCAGGCGGTCGTCGATGTGTGGAAATCACACATCGAGGAAAAGGGCGGCGATGTCCTGGACCAGATGCATGATCTCGCCGACGATCAGGCCGCGTTCGGGCAACTCGTCAAGGAGCTGTTGAAGTCGCTCGAGGTCGAGGAGGAGCCGCACCAGGGCTCGCAGGACGAGAGCGAGCAGCAGGAGGACGAGACACCCGACAGCGGGCAGGACGAGGCCGAGGACAACGAGGGCGAAGGCGAGGCTCAAGAGAGCCAGAGCGAAGAGCAGCAGCCCGAGGGTGAAGCCGGCGAGCAGCAGGAGGCCGCAGAGCAGGCTCCGACCGACCAATACGAAACCGAACTCGATGGCCCGGAGGACGGCGAGACGCCGGAACCCTGGCGGCCCAATCCTTCGGTGCTGGATGACCCCGAACGCTTCGGCTACGCGGTCTTCACGCGCGACTACGATGAAACCATCGTGGCGGAAGATCTCGCCATGCCGGAGGAACTGGACCGCCTGCGGGCGTTCCTCGACAAGGAATTGCGCAACCTTTCGACGGTCGTGGCGCGGCTTGCCAACAAGCTCCAGAGGAAACTCCTGGCGCAGCAGAACCGCGCCTGGGACTTCGATCTGGAGGAGGGCACGCTCGATGCCGCGCGGCTGACGCGCATCATCATCGATCCGATGGCGCCGTTGTCGTTCAAGCAGGAGCGCGATACCGATTTCCGTGACACGGTCGTCACGCTGCTGCTCGACAACTCGGGCTCGATGCGCGGGCGGCCGATCATGGTGGCGGCGTGCTGTGCCGAGATCCTGGCGCGGACACTGGAGCGGTGCGGCGTCAAGGTCGAGATTCTGGGATTCACGACACGGGCCTGGAAGGGCGGGCAGTCTCGCGAGCGGTGGATCGAGGCGGGCAAACCGACGGGGCCGGGCCGGCTCAACGATCTGCGTCATATCATCTACAAGAAGGCCGATGAGCCGTGGCGGCGTGCGCGGCGGTCGCTGGCGCTGATGATGCGCGAGGGGCTGTTGAAGGAGAACATCGACGGGGAGGCGCTGGCCTGGGCGCATGCGCGTCTCATCGCACGGCCGGAGCAGCGGCGCATCCTGATGATGATCTCGGATGGCGCGCCGGTGGACGATTCGACACTGTCGGCCAATTCGGGCACCTATCTGGAAAGCCATCTGCGCCAGGTGATCCACGAGATCGAGACGCGCTCACCGGTCGAGCTTCTGGCGATCGGCATCGGCCATGACGTCACACGCTATTACCGTCGGGCGGTGACGATTACCGATCCATCAGAGCTGGCGGGTGCGATGACGGAAAAGCTGGTCGAATTGTTCGATGAAAAGCCGGACCAGTTCGAGCGTGGAGGTCTTGTGACGCGAGGCCGTCGCGGTCGCCTCAATTGAGTCCGGCGGGCTTGAGAGTTTCCAGCTTGCCGGGGCAATGGCCGGTGTGGCTGCGGGAGAGGCTTTCGATGGTGTGCAGGCAGGGCAGACTGGCGAGCGATCGCTGCCTTGGTGTGCGTGGTGCGCTCGCCGTGCTTTTCGTCGCAGGGCTTGCCGGTGGTGCCGCCTTCGCGCGCGAGAAGCCGGTGAAGCCTGATACCTCACGCAGCGATGTCGAAGCGATCGAGGTGGTCGCACGGCCGCTTTCCGGATTTGAGAAGCTCAATTCATCACGGACCTCGTTCGGTCAGCTCGAATGGCTGGGCGGGCTCGTCTTGACGTCGCGGGACAAGAGGTTCGGCGGCTGGTCGGGGCTGGTCGTCGATGGCGATGGACGTCGCCTGCTGGCGGTTTCAGATGCTGGCACGTGGATGACGGCGGAAATCGCCTATCGCGACGGGCGCCCGCAGGGGCTCGTCAATGCGCGCTTAGGGCCGCTCAAGGCGCGCAGCGGCGGGCGGTTATCGCGTGACCGCGACCGCGATGCCGAAGCGGTGCTGCTGCGCCGGGGGACGCTGAAGCGCGGGCAACTGCTGATCGGGTTCGAACAGAACCATCGGCTGGGCCTGTTCGACATTTCCGAATCCGGCGTGGCGCCGCCGTCGGCATATCTGAAGGTGCCGGCGCCGGCGCGGCGCATGCGCGCCCTGAAGGGGTTCGAGGCGGTGGCCGAGCTGCAGGCGGGCCGCTACAAGGGAGCGTTCCTGGCGCTGGCTGAGCATCTTCTGGACGGCAGCGGTCATCACAGCGGCTGGATCATGTCTGGAGGGCGCTCGTGGCGGCTGGCGTTCACAGATATCGGCGGTTTCGACCCGACGGACGCCGTGGGCCTTGCCAACGGTGATGTCATCGTGCTCGAGAGGCGGTTTCGCTGGACCGAGGGCGTCAAGATGCGGTTGCGGCGGGTGCAGGCTGGCGAGATCAAGCCGGGAGCCGTGATCAAGGGCGAGGTTCTGCTCGAAGCCGACATGTCGGACGAGATCGACAATATGGAGGCGCTGTCAGCGCATCGCGATCGCGATGGAAGCACCATCCTGACCATCATGTCGGACGACAACTTCAACACCTTCCTGCAGCGCAACCTGCTGCTGCAGTTCCGCCTCAAGGACACCGTGGCGCGGCGGGCGGCGCAATAGACGCGAACGGATCGACGATAAGGCGCGGGTGATGGTCGCGCGCGGTGTACGCGTCCGTCCCGTTCGTCAAATCACATATCGATGCGCCAAACGCATGGCTGCGTTCGGCTCTCCCATCAAATTGCATTGGTGTTTCTCCACGCTGCAGAGGTAATTTGCGGCGCCCCTCGCTGCCGTCCTTTTTATGGGGAGACGGCGCACGTCCAGGCTGGGCCAACGCCTCGAACGCCTGGCTGCCGCTTGAGCAAGTCCGCTCAAGGGCTGCGGGGTCAATCGCTTCCCCTTACGAGCAACCCATGTGCAAACGTGCACTTTTTGGAGCGCTGGCGCTTCTCGCCACAAGTGCGTCTGCCAGCTTTGCTGCTGACCAGTTCACGGCGAAGCTCACGGCTTTCAACCCGACAACAGGGCTGATGGTCCTCAATGACCGCACGACGCTTGGCGTCGACAAGAAGCTGGTCGAGGGAACCATGGAGATCGGCGCCACAGTCACCGTCTATTTCGATGGAACCGAAAACGGGTTCGAGCAGATCTACAAAGTGAAGATCGAGCCGCCGGGCACGCCGCCGCCGAAGTGATGTGCGGTCCTGCAATGGCAAAGGCCTCCGGTGCAGACCGGAGGCCTTTCGCGTTGTGGAGCCTGGCATGCAGCCTCGGCCGCAGTTATCCCGCCAGCTCTTCCTTGACCTTCGATACGAGCTGGGCGAGCGAGAACGGCTTGGGCAGGAAGCCGAACTTTTCGTCCGAATCCATGCCGGCACGGAAGGCGTCGTTGGGGTAGCCCGACATGAAGACAAACTTCAGGTCCGGGTGGGTCTTGCGCAGGGTCTTCAAGAGCGTCGGGCCGTCAACCTCGGGCATCACGACATCCGAGACGACGATGTCGAGCTTGCCGGCGTTCTCCTCGATCAGCTCCAGCGCTTCGGCGCCGTTGGAAGCTTCCAGCACCTCGAAGCCGCGGCTTCTGAGGGCGCGCACCGCGAAGCTCCTGACGCCGTCCTCGTCCTCGACCAGCAGGACGCGACCGGAGCCGGTGACGTCGGGGGCGTGGCGCGCCTCTCTCTTGGCCTGGCGCTGCTGGATGGCGGCTTCTTCCTCGGCATCGGGCACATAACGGGGAAGGAAGACGCGGAAGGTCGTGCCCTTGCCCAGTTCACTCTCGGGGAAGATGAAGCCGCCGGACTGCTTGACGATGCCGTAAACGGTGGCGAGGCCAAGCCCGGTGCCCTTGCCGACACCCTTGGTGGTGAAGAACGGCTCGAAGATCTTGTTCAAGACTTCCGCGCTCATGCCGGTGCCGGTGTCGGCAACCTCGATCATGACGTATTCGCCGATCTGCAGCCCGAAGTGATCCATCTTCTGGCATTCGCGCTCGGTGACGTTGCGGGTGGCGATGGTGAGCTCGCCGCCATCCGGCATGGCGTCCTTGGCATTGACGACGAGATTGACGATGACGCGGTCGATCTGGGACTTGTCGGTCTTGACCAGCCACAGCTCGCGCTCGGTGCGCACCTTGAGCGATATCTTCTCGCCAAGCGTCTTGTTCATCAGCGGCGTGATCTCGCTGACCACTTCGCCGAGCTGCAAGACCTCGTTCTGCAGGGTCTGCTGTCGCGAGAAGGCGAGCAGCTTGGAAACGAGGCCAGTGGCGCGGCTGGCGGACGACTTGATCGTCAGCAGGTCGCGATGTGCGGGGTCGCCCGGCTTGTGGCTCTGCAGCAGGAACTCGGCGTGACCGATGATGGCGGTCAGCACGTTGTTGAAGTCGTGCGCGATGCCACCGGCCAGCGTGCCGACGGCCTCCATCTTGTTGGATTGCGCAAAGCGCGCTTCCAGCCGCTTCTGTTCGGTGGCGTCGAGCACGTAGAGAACGGCGGCCTGGCGTCCCCCCGTGGTGCCAGCCAGCGGGCTCATGAAGACGCGGCGCGTGTACTCGTTGTTCTGTCCGACGGTGATTTCGACGGGGGCGACGTTGCCTTGTCCTGCGAGCACCTGGCGCAGGCTGGTGTCGACCTGCTGGCGGGTGCTGGGTTCGGCATGCGGGGTCAATACGTCGAGGATGCTCTCGCCTGCGCCGCTGGTGCCGTCGAGAATCATGCGGGCAAAAGCGGTGTTGACGTTGGTGATGGTGCCGTCGGAGGCGACCGTCGCAATGCCGAACGGCGCGGACTGGAAGAAACGCGACAGGCGCAGTTCGGCGGTGCCGTCGTCGACGCCGGAGACCTCCGTCTCGCGGTTCAGGCAGCCGATGACGAGGCCGTTCTCGCCGTCTCCCCTATCGTTGCCGCGGCAGACCAAATGCATGGGAAGAGAGCGGCCGTCCTCGCGGACCAGGTCGAGGTCGATGGCGAGGCTTTGCACGCCACGGCGGGCGGCTGTCAGCAGGACCTCGGCACCATCCGCGGAGACCAGATCGCCGACGCGCAGCATGCGCTTCTCGACCGCCTCGGGTGCCATGCCGATCCAATCGAGGAAGGTGCGGTTGGCGTGCGTTACAAGGCCGTCCGCATCCATCTTCACAAGGCCCAGCGGCATCGTATCGTAAAGACCCAGTTCGGCGGCCACGGCGGCGCTGCGGGCGGCTTCCTCGCCGCGCTCCCGGGTGACGTCGGTCAATGTCCAGATTGCGAGCTGGCCTGGATCACGCTGGAGTTGCGCGGTCGAGAAAGGACGCACGCTCACCTTGAAGTAATGGGGCGTCGTCTCGTTGGGGCGCGTCGGAGCGGGAAGGATTTCGCTGCGCGCTTCGCCAGCCATGACTGCGCGGTTCAGACGGAACAGCGCCTCGGCGGCTTCGCTGACGCCGGTGAATGCGTTCTCCAACATTCCAAGAGCGCCTGACTCCGAGCGCCCGATGATCGCCGACATGGCGCGATTGGCGTAGATTGGCTGGTTGCGACGGGTCATGACGAGGATGGCTTCGTCCTGACTGTCGTTGATGGCCTTGAGCAGATCGGCTTCGGGAAGGCGCTCGCCAATGCGGATGTGGCCGGCTGCCATGCCCAGGACAAAGAAGACGCCGAACATGGCCAGGGTGGCGAGGATCGGCAGGAAGAAGGGGCTGCTGGACTCGGCGGCAATGAGCGAAAGGATCGCCGCGCCACCTGCAGCGAGCACGACAAGGATGGTCGCATAGCCACCGCCGCTGCGCAGGGCTGCCAGCGGGTCGTCGGCTGCAATTCTGTCGGATGGCGTCTTGCTTTCGCTCATGGTGAGCGAAGCTAGCTGATTCGCGGGAGGGTCGGCCTTGATAGCCTCAAACATGTACGGTTACTCGAGGTGTTGACGCTACGGACAAAAAACCGGCTGGAACGGACCGGCGATTTCATGCGTTGCGGAGGAAAACTGCGCTGCCTTCCATGGGCTTCAGGGACCATTTCAGGGCAGCCGTATGCGACCGCGACGACCATCAACACTTCGATCATTAGGGTTAAAATGCCATGAATTTCGCGCTATAGGTCGCGCTCAGTCGGTGCGCGCGGGCTGCGGGATTTGGCTAAATCGACGGTTTTGCGCCGAAAACGGGTAAACGATCGCGCCAAAACGAGTCGCCGGCACTGCTGCTTGTCAGGGTGCGGCGGGTCAGGGTCATCGAGAGAGGAGCGCGGCAGGGCCGCGAGGGCAGACCATGTGGGACATCCTATTTTATCTCCTCGTGATCGTCCTTTTGGCCGCCGCGGCGGCAGGAGGGGTCTATTTTTGGCGCACTTACATGCAAACCGGCGGTTCAAGCGTTTTCGGCAATCGTAATGAGCGGCGGCTCGATGTGGTCGAGCAATCGAGTATCGACGGGCGGCGGAGGCTCGTCCTCATTCGGCGTGACAATGTGGAACACCTGATCATGACCGGTGGGCCTGTGGACGTGGTGATCGAGACGAATATCTCCGATCGACGGACGCGGCCCGTGGGCGATGTCGTGGATGCGCCTCAGCCTGTATTCTCCAGGCCGCAGAGGGCCTTCGGGACGTCGGCTGCGAACGAATAAGAATAATCGCTGCAGCCGGAGGAGCGGCGGACGCAGCGGAAGCGTCGCCATTTGCCTGGAGCTCGACGCTCGCCGGTGCCGGCGCGTGAATGCCGGGCATCACGATGCGGCAGGCTTGGCGCCTGCGGGCGCGACAACCAGATGCGCCGTGACGGCGGAAAATAAATCGAGGGGTCATGTTCAACGTCAATCGCCTGATACTGCTTGCGTTCGTCCTGGTTGTCGGGGTTTCGGCATCGCTGGCGCGGGGGCAAGCGGGTGAGCGCGCTGCCGGGGCGTGGGACGGTGCGGAGTACCGTCTGGCGCAGACACTGCCCAATTGGGCTCAAGGGCTGAGCGGCGCGACCTCGAAGAGCGAGGAGACGAAAGGCGAGGCCGCCAAGGCGGGTAGCGATGCGCCGGCCGAAGGCGCGGCACAGAAGGCGGGAGACAGCAGTTCTGGTGCCGACGGCGGGGAGGGCAAGGCCACGACGGTGGCTGCGCCCCAGGAGCTTCCGGCACAACTGGAAAAAGTCCTGCAGCCGGTCCGGCGGATTACTGGACTGCTCGAAGACTATGAGAAAACCGTCGAACGGGTGAAGGACCGCGACGAGGAGCTGGCGCGCGTACGCATCGACATCGACAAGATTCCGGGCGAAGCGCGCACTGCCATCGCGGCCATCGAACCGCGGCTTGCCGAGATCAAGGCACAGATCGACAAACTCGGACCGGCGCCGAAGTCGGGTGAGCCGCCGGAGTCGGCGGAGGTGGCCGCGGAACGGATGCGGCTGAACGCTCTGAGTGCGGAACTCGACGGTGCGATCAAGTCGGCGGAACTGGCCGATGTGAAGGCGCGGCAGTTGATCGGACGCGTTCAGGATCTCCGGCAGGCGATCTTTGCCAATCAGGTGCTGTCGCGGACCAAGCATTCGCCGCTGAGGCCGTCGCTGTGGAAAAGCGTCTTTGACGAAATGCCCAACGCTGGTCGCGAGATCGTCGCGATCGCCAAAGGCTGGTGGGCGCGGGCCTCGTCCCGCCTTTACGAACTGGTTGCCATCATAAGCTTGTCGTTGCTGATCTATTTCGGGCTGAAGATCATGCGACGCCGGGTATTTGCCGCGCGACTGACGCGGCCGGAGGGATTGCCGCCGCCGAAGTTCTTCGAGCGCGCCGCCGTGGCAAGCTGGGTCGGGCCTGCGCGCTTCCTGCCGCGTGCAGCGGCGGTGCTGTTCCTTTATGTGGGTCTCGAGAGCAGCGAACTGCTGTATCTGCAGACCGATCGCATCGCTGGTGTTCTGCTCTGGGCCATACTGATTGCCGTCATCGTGTTCAGCCTGTCGTGGGCGGTGCTGCAGCCCAACCGACGGGAATGGCGCCTGTTCAACCTGTCGGATGCCTCGGCGAAACGGCTGCACCTGATCATCAGAATGGTCGCCGTTGTTTTTGGCGTCGATCTGGTGCTGCGCGATCTGGTCAAGATGCTGTACCTGCCGTTCCAGGTCTCGGTCGCGCAGGCTTTCCTGTCAACGCTGGTGTTCGCCATTCTGCTGTTTGCACTGGCCCGCACGCCGCTCGAACCGCAAAGGGCAGCGGCTCCGGAAGAGGGTGCTGAGCCGGATGAGTCGGCGTTTCCCAGGGCGGCATGGCTCAAGGCTCTGCTAATTTTGCTGGCGGTCTTCATCGGCGGGGCGGCATTGTCGGGATACGTTGCGCTCGCGCGATTCGTGTCTGCCCAGGTGCTGCTAACCGGCACAGTGGCTGTCGTGATCATGCTGATGCATCTGGGTATCCGCGCGATTTCCGGAGACAGCCGGGTCGCGGGCGAAGAAGAAACCGGTGTCGGCGCGCGCATGTTCGGCGGGCGATTGAAGCTGGACGACGCGCAAAAGCGGCAGATGGACCGGGTACTCTACGGCGTTCTCAATACGCTGCTGGCGATCGTAGCAGTGCCGATCCTGCTCTTTACGTGGGGGTTTTCGGGGCCTGAGATCACGGCTCTGTTCAAGTCTGCGATTTTCGGTTTCGATGTCGGCGGTATCCACATCGCGCCGACGCGGATCCTTCTCGCAATCGCATTGTTCGTTGCGCTGTTGTTCGCGACGCGACTGATCCAGCGCTGGCTCAAGGCAACGCTGCTGCAGCCGTCGCGGATCGATTCGGGCCTTGCGAACTCGATCCACACTGGTGTCGGATACGCTGGCTATGCGCTGGCAGCGCTGGCGGCGATTTCCTACGGCGGTCTCGACATCACAAACCTTGCCATCGTCGCTGGTGCGCTGTCGGTCGGTATCGGTTTTGGGCTGCAGTCGATCGTCAATAACTTCGTGTCGGGCCTGATCCTGCTGGTGGAGCGGCCGATCAAGGTTGGCGACTGGATTGCCGTGGGTGTCTATGAGGGGCACGTCCGGCGCATTTCAGTGCGCTCGACCGAGATCGAGACATTCGATCGCTCGAGCGTCATCGTCCCCAATTCCGAATTGATCTCGGGGACGGTTCGAAACCGCACGCATCGCAATGCCCTGGGGCGTGTCGAGATCGCCGTGGGGGTGAGCTATGCGTCCGATCCCGAGCGGGTCAAGGAGCTTCTCGAGAAGGTGGTGCAGGACTCGCCGATGGTGCTGAAGTTTCCCGCGCCGCTCATTTCGTTCGACAACTTCGGCGCGAGTTCGCTCGACTTCACGGTTCGCGCGTATCTGGCGGATGTGAACAAGTCGGTGTCGACGGCGACCGATCTCAGGATCCGGATCTTCAAGGCGCTCGGTGAGGCGGGGATCGAAATTCCCTTCCCGCAGCAGGACGTGCATTTGCGCGATCTGGATTTCGTCAAGGCGACGGTGGCGCGGATGGCTGCCGAGCGGGCGGCGAAGTCGGCAAAACAGGCCAATGCGAATGCGGCCGAAGAGAGCGGTCACAACACGCCGTCGGGTGCGTCGGGACACAATCTCAGAAACGCTTGATGGGCGGTTCTGCGACGCGCGGCGCTGCCATGAGGTCGGGTGCCCGGCTCATGGGAGCGGTTCAGTCTTCGCGATAGACACGCTCACGGCGTTCGTGGCGTTCCTGGGCTTCCAGTGACAGCGTCGCAATCGGGCGGGCATCGAGGCGCTTCAAACCGATCGGTTCGCCCGTCTCTTCGCAATAGCCGTAGCTTCCATCCTCGATGCGTGCGAGCGCTGCGTCGATCTTGGCAACCAGCTTGCGCTGGCGATCGCGGGCGCGCAGTTCGAGCGCGCGATCGGTTTCCGACGTGGCGCGGTCGGCGAGGTCGGCATGCTGCGTGGAATCCTCGTGCAAGCCCGCCAGTGTCTCGCGCGTCTGGCGAATAATCTCTTCCTTCCACGTCGTCAGCTTCTTGCGGAAGTAGGCCCGCTGCCGTTCGTTCATGAACGGCTCGTCCTCCGAGGGACGATAGTTGGGGTCGAGGACAATCTCCGCACCCTTGCTCTTCTTACCACCCGCGCTCAAGGGCTTCTCCTTCTTGGTCGACTTCACTGGCTTACCGCTCGCCTTCGTAACGGTTTTGGCGGCGGGTTTCACCTTAGATTTCGACGCCATCTTGGCGGCAGGACTTGTAGCAGAGGATTTGGCGGCTTTTGGCTTGGGTGACGCGGATTTCTCGGGAGTCTTTTTCGCGGCTGTGGATTTCTTTGGGGCGCTCTTTTCCGGCTTGGGTTTCGCAGTCTTGCTCTTGGGCGCCTTAGGAGCCGTTGATTTCTTGACGGACGATTTCTTCGCTGCCGGCTTGGTACGTGCAGGCTTAGCCGCGGCGCCGGGCGCCGACGTTTGGGCGGATCTGGAAACCGTTCTGGTCTTGCTCATCCGATGCCTCCCACGAGGCGTTTTGCGCGACCCAGCTTGGATTTCTTGAGTGATCCCTATGGCATGGGCCAAGCCCACCCAGCCGGGGCACAGCACATACAGCACATGCAGCAATTTTTGTGCCTCCTATGTCGGTGCACGCCCGGCATGTCAAGAATTTCTCAGGTGTTGGCGTTAAAATCGTCAGTTGTCGCTGCATTTTGGCGCGCGGATGAACGCGAGGGCGAAAGGAATTGCGAGGGACCTGTTCTAGACGTCTGTGATTGCGTGACAATTTGAGATTTGGCTTGTCATTGTTGCGTTGCGGTATGGGTGTAGTGTCTCAACGCCATTGCACAGACAGCCTGGGCGATGGGGCTTGGCCGGCCATGCCATACTCAGGCCGAGTACAGTGCATATTTTCTGGGCTCTGATGGTGCTGTCGCTTGCGGCGGCGAAACAGGCGGAGCCGGACTATATTTTCGAGCGGCGCGGTAGAAATGCGTCGCGTCCGTCTCAAAGCCGCGCCCGGGGTAACCGAGCGCGGTTCTTTTTTGCGTGCACCCGTGCCGAGATGCCCACCGGGCAATTTGCCAAGAGGCGGTGACCGGGCGGGTCGGGGCGGATATGCTCGCACTCCTCCCCGTCGCGCACGTTCACCAAGGACTCCCTGGAAGGCTGCATGAAATTTTCCGGAACCCAATCCTACGTCGCCACTGAAGATCTCACGGTCGCCGTCAACGCGGCGATCACGCTGGAGCGGCCGCTTCTGGTCAAAGGAGAGCCGGGTACGGGCAAGACGGTTCTCGCCATCGAGGTGGCCCAGGCGCTCGGCGTGCCGATCATCGAGTGGCACATCAAGTCGACCACAAAGGCGCAGCAGGGTCTTTACGAATACGATGCCGTCTCGCGGCTGCGCGACAGTCAGCTTGGCGACGAGCGCGTCAAGGATATCCGCAACTACATCCGGCGCGGGAAGCTGTGGGACGCGTTCGTGATGGACCAGCGCCCGGTCCTGCTGATCGACGAAATCGACAAAGCCGATATCGAGTTCCCCAACGACCTGCTGCAGGAACTCGATCGCATGGAGTTCTTTGTCTACGAGACCGGCGAGACGGTGTCGGCGGTGCAGCGTCCGATCGTCATCATCACGTCCAACAACGAGAAGGAGCTGCCGGACGCGTTCCTGCGGCGCTGCTTCTTCCACTACATCAAGTTTCCCGATGCGGACACGATGCGCGATATCGTGGAGGTTCATTTCCCCGGCCTCAAGGGGCGTCTTGTGAACGAGGCGCTGCGAGTTTTCTATGAGTTGCGCGACGTGCCGGGCGTCAAGAAGAAGCCGTCGACGTCGGAACTGCTCGACTGGATCAAGCTGCTGCTCAACGAGGATATCGACGCGGAGACCTTGCGCGAGAGCGATCCGAGGAAGCTCATTCCGCCGCTTGCAGGCGCGCTGATCAAGAACGAACAGGATGTGCATCTGTTCGAGCGCCTCGCGTTCATGAGCCGGCGCAAGAGTGAAGGTTGAGTGGCAGGCGGGCGTAGCTGACATGCAATCGAACGAGGCTTTAGAGGCGCGATCGCCGAGGATCGTTTCGCTGATCGCAAGCGCGACAGAGATCGTGCACGCGCTGGGTGCGGGGGATGCCCAGGTCGGGCGCTCGCACGAGTGCGACTGGCCGGCGGGCGTGCTCGAGCTTCCCGCGCTGACACGGGCGAAATTTCAGGTTGAGGGATCGAGCCGCGAGATCGACGAGCGCGTGAAGGATCTCGTCAAGGACGGTCTTGCTGTCTATGAGGTCGATTCGGCCCGGCTGGAGGCGCTGGCACCCGACGTG
>CAZDNY010000010.1:0-15377 GCA_964506885.1 uncultured Hyphomicrobiaceae bacterium
ATGCCAAAGCATCGAGACGGTGACCTCGGGCAGATCGACGGGGACGGGGCTCAGCGCCAGCTTCAGTTCCTTGGCGAAGATGCGGGCGAGGCGTGCGTGCATCGTCGTGACAACGGGCGCGCCGGCGACCAGGAAGGGAACGCCGATGAACCGCGGCGTGACGAGCGCGACCTTGCGCGACTGCCCGATCCTTTCGAGAGCATCGTCGACGACACCGCGCTCGCCCCTGCGCAGGCTCGTCAAAACGTGGGGCAGCCGGACGTAGTCCTCAAGCGAGATCGGTGGCTTGAAGCCGACCTTCGCCGCACTGAACATGCACAGGTAGGTGTCGGTCGCCAGCAGGCGGCGCTTGTGGTGCACCTGTCCTTCCGGAAACGTGCCGATGCCTATGCCGATATCGATGTTGTCGGCGTCGATCTCGTCGAGCAACTGGCGCTCGTCGGTCGAGTAGATGCGAAAGCGAATGCTCGGCGCCTCTTCGCAGCCGATGGCCAGGAGCTTGGGGCCGACCAGCATCTCGACGCTGTCGGGCAATCCGATACGGAATGTCCGCTCGGCCTTGGCGGGCTCGAAGGCGTCCTCTCGGGAAACCAGCGCCTGTATGCCGGACAACGTGATGCGGACGCGGTCGGCAAGCGCGAGGGCCTTGGGTGTGGGTCGCATGCCGTCGGGCGCGCGGACCAGCAGTTCGTCGTCGAACAATTGGCGCAGGCGCGCGAGGTTGTGGCTCATGGCCGATTGCCCCAAGCCCACCTTGGCGGCGGCCTTGGTGACGCTGCGCTCGGTGAGCAGCGCGTCGAAGGCGACGAGCAGGTTCAGGTCGACCCGAGCTAAATTGATATGATCGATAGCCATTATGAATCCAATCGGTTGGACTAATGGGGTCGCTGGTAGCATTCTCCCGGCCAGAGGGAAAGACACTCGTGTCCTTCCGAGAGATCAGGAGCCCATGACCATGAAGACCTTCAAGATGACCCTTGCCGCGCTCGCTGCCACCGCCGGTCTGTTCTCCAGCGTCCAGGCTGCCGAACTGGTCGCGTACCGGGGGCAGTCGATCGATCTGGGTACCGTCAGCGGCGTCGCCTACTACACGGTGGAAAAAAGCGGATATCGCATCGTCGCCACGCTGGCGGATGCCGACAGCAAGGCGGTTCGGTTCGAAGCAGTGCTGGCGCCGGGCCAGACCATGGTGCTGTCGTCACCGTCGGCGCGCGGTGAGGCGCCCGTCAGGATCGAGATCAGCCGCCAGGGCGACCGCGTCGAAGTGCAATCGGCCGTCGTGACGAACTAACAATACGAACTGACAAGAAGCGCGAGCAACGCGCCAGACGTTCGGGGCCGGTGCAAGCCGGCCCCGACGTGCGTTTTCGATGTGGCTGATACAGAGTGTTGCCTCAGCCTTCCGCCTTGAAGGGGCGCGAGAGCAGCGCGGCAATGGCGTCGTCGACGTTGGCCTGGCCTTCGACGATGGCGTGCACGGCTTCGGCGATGGGCATCTCGACGCCCTTGGCACGGGCGATCTTCACGACCGCGGCGGCGGTCCAGACACCTTCGGTGACAGCGCGTCGGGCGCCCAGGATCTCGTCCAGGGAGCGGCCTTCGCCAAGCGCGCGGCCGAGACTCATGTTGCGGGACTGGGTCGAGCCGCAGGTGAGAATGAGGTCGCCCAGACCGGACAGGCCCATCAGCGTTTCGGGCTCGGCTCCCAGCGTGGCACCGAAGCGGCGCAGCTCCGCAAAGCCGCGCGCGACAAGGGCTGCATGCGCGCTGGCGCCGAGCGCCTTGCCGGCGACGATGCCGGCGGCAATGGCAAGGACGTTCTTGACCGCGCCGCCGATCTCGACGCCGAGACGGTCGCGCGACCAGTAGAGCCGGAAGTGGCGATAGCCGAGGGCTTCGGCGAGGGCGCGGCCCATGTCTTCCCGGTCGCAGGCGATGGTCAAGGCGGTTGGCAGGCCACGCGCGACGTCGGCTGCGAAACTCGGTCCCGAAAGGGCGGCCAGCAAGGCGTCGGGGATCGTTTCGGCGAGGACCTGACCCATCAGCTTGCCGGTCGTTCGCTCGATGCCCTTGGCGCAGTTGACGACGGGCTGGCCGGGTTTGAGGTGCGGCCTGAGGCCGGTGGCGACCGTGCGGACATGCTGGGCGGGGGCCACCATCAAAATCGCATCGGCGCGGGCGATCTCGGAAAGATCGCTGGTGGCGCGCAAGGCGGAATCCAGCTCTACGCCAGGCAGGAAGGCGGCGTTAACGTGGCGTTCGTTGATGTCGTTGACGACCTCGGTCTCGCGCGCCCAGATCAGCACGTCGCGTCCGGCAAGCCGCAGGGTCTGTGCCAGTGCCGTTCCCCAGGCGCCGCCCCCGATCACTCCTACGCTCTCAAGCCGCATGGCGCGTCTCGTCTCCCCCTCAGTTCCAGCCCCGACGCGGGCGATCAGCTTCTCAGCCCGTATCTAGCACGGACGAGAGGGCTGGTAACCTGATGCGATGCATTGCCGATCATGCCTTGGCGCCTTTCGCTCCGGCGCCGAGGGCGGGTGCGGCCTCCTGATCGAGCGGCCAGCGCGGGCGCACGGGCGCATCGAGTGCGTCGGTCAGGCCGAGGGCGAAGCGTTCCGCACCAGCCCAGGCAATCATGGCGGCGTTGTCGCCGCACAGCGCGATGGGAGGTGCGTGGAACGCGTAGCCTTCCGCTTGTGCGAGCCGGGTCAGGGCAGAGCGCAGTGCCTCGTTGGCAGCGACGCCGCCGGCGACGACGAGATGGCGAGGGGCGAGCGACGCTGCGGAGGCCTCTGCCAGACTTTCGATGGCGCGGCGGGTGCGATCGACAACGGCGTCGGCGACTGCCGCCTGAAAGCTGGCACACAGGTCGGCAACGTCCTGATCGGTGAGGGGTGCGATCGCAAGCGCTGCGTGACGCACGGCTGTCTTGAGTCCGGCGAAGGAGAAGTGCGGTTCGGAGCGGCCAAGCATGGGGCGTGGCAGGGCGAAACGCATTGGATCTCCACTGCGCGCGGCCTGTTCGACGGCGGGGCCGCCCGGCATCGGCAAGCCGAGCAGCTTGGCGGTCTTGTCGAAGGCCTCGCCGAGTGCATCGTCTATGGTCGAGCCCAGGCGCCGGTAGCGGCCGACGGCTTCGACGAAGATCAACTGCGTGTGCCCGCCCGATACGAGCAGCAGCAGGTAAGGCGGGCGCAGGGCATCCGTCAGGCCGACGGTCAGCGCGTGCGCTTCCAGGTGATTGATGGCGAGGAAGGGCTTGGCGTGGGCGAGGGCCAGCATCTTACCGGTGATGAGCCCGACCATGAGCCCGCCGATCAGGCCGGGGCCGGCGGTCGCTGCGATGGCGTCGATGTCGGGCAAAGCGATGCCGGCTTCCGTCATGGCGCCAGCGATCAACTCGTCGAGGCATTCGACGTGGGCGCGGGCGGCGATCTCGGGAACGACGCCGCCAAAGGCGCGATGCTTTTCCCACTGCGAACGGACCAGGCTGGACAAGATGCGCCCGCGCCCCGATGCATCACGCGCGATGATGGCGGCGGCGGTCTCGTCGCAACTGGTCTCGATGCCCAGTACAACTATTTCTCCAGCGGTTTTGCGCGACGTCGGCGCGGCGGCGCTGTCGTCTGGAGCTTGGTTGTGAGACGGCATCTCGCCCAATGTTCCCACCGGCCTTTGCCATGCCGGATCACGACGGCAGGCTTGCATTGCGTTCGGCGGCCAGAGACGGCATTAATGGCGCCCGTTCGTGGGCGGCATCGATGCCGCGGCCGCTCGGCCGTTTCTCGTCGCCCTCTTGACCCGTCGCCCTAACACCTGGAGCTTGAAGCTTGCAAGCTAGTCCTCCCATCCGGATCGGTACGCGCGGCTCGCCGCTGGCGCTGGCGCAGGCGCACGAGGTGCGTGCCAGGCTGATGGCGGCACACGGCCACGCCGAGAGCGACTTCGAGATCGTCATCATCAAAACAACCGGCGACCAGATCCTCGACCGGCCGTTGGCCGAGGCGGGCGGCAAGGGGCTGTTCACCAAGGAGATCGAGGAGGCGCTCTATTCCCGCGACATCGATCTGGCGGTCCATTCGATGAAGGACATGCAGACCGATCTGCCGGAGGGGCTTGTCATCGGTGCCGTCTTGCAACGCGAGGACGTCCGCGATGGCTTCATCAGCCTGACCTATGGTTCGCTGGCAGAGATGCCGGCCGGTGCGGTCGTGGGGACGTCGTCGTTGCGGCGGCAGGCGCAGGTCAAGCGGTTGCGGCCCGATCTGGAGGTTGTCGGCTTTCGCGGCAACGTGCAGACCCGGCTGAAGAAGCTGCAGGACGGTGTGGCGGGCGCGACGTTCCTGGCGGTCGCGGGGCTCAACCGGCTGGGGCTTGCCGACCGCATTACGCGGGCAGTGCCGATCGAGGAAATGCTGCCGGCCGTGGCGCAGGCGGCGATCGGGATCGAAATTCGCGACGGGGATGAAAAAACCGCAGCACTCATCGCGCCTTTGAACCATGCAGAAACTGCGGTGTGCGTGGCGGCGGAGCGTGCCTACCTCAAGCGACTCGAAGGCTCGTGCCGGACACCGATCGGCGGGCTGGCGCGGATCGGTGAGGACGGCCGGCTCTCGTTCAAGGGAGAAATACTGACGCCCGATGGCCGGGTGGCCTACGCAACCGAAAGCGAGGGAGCGGCCGGCGACGCCGAGGCGATCGGAGACGCGGCCGCGCAAGTGCTGCTCGGGCAGGCGGGATCCGGGTTTTTCTCCACGGCTGGATGATGCACCTGCTCATCACCAGGCCCGAGCCCGATGCTTCGGCAATGCGCGCGTCGCTGGAAGCCGACGGGATCACGGCGGACGTCGCACCGCTGCTGCACATCCAGGTCGATGTGCCAGACGCGGCGCTCCTGGCAAGTGCCTCGGCTCTCGTGGTGACAAGCCGCAACGGCCTGCGCGCGCTCGAAGCATCGCCGCTGCTGGCGGAGTTGAAGGACCGGCCGCTGCTGGTCGTCGGCCGTGGGACGGGGGCGGCGGCGCGTGCGCTGGGCTTTGCAGACGTCACGGTCGGGCCGGCAACGGCTAAGGACCTCGTGCCGCTGATCATAGCTGCGTGGAGAGAGAAAATCGCGCCGGCGTTTGGCTCGACGAACATGCAAAGCGCGGGCGCAAGGGGCAAGGATACTCCGGGGCCGGTCGTGCATCTGAGCGGTGACAAGATCTCGTTCGACCTGTCGCCGGCGCTGAGCGAGCAGGGCATTCCGTTCCGGCGCGATACCGTTTATCGATCGCGGCCCGCCGATGGCCTGCCGCGTGCGGTGGTGGAAACGTTGAGGCAGGCTGGCTACGACGCCGTCGTTCTTATGTCGCCGTTAACGGCCGATACCTACGTTGAGCTTGTTCGGGAAAACAGCCTGGGCGAAGGTGCGCGAAAGGCCGTTTATCTCTGTCTGTCTAATGGAATTGCCGAGAGGCTGGCTCCGCTCCATGCGGAAAGAGTGAAAATCGCGGCAAAGCCAAATATCGAAGAAATGCTTGCACTTATCCGGCAAACGGCGGCACAATCGGCAACAATGTCGCCCCCCGAAGATAAAAGCGACAAGCAGAAATAACGCGTAAGATGCCGACGCGGAGCGTAGTCTTCGCGTAACGGCGCGTAGCGTTGCGTAATGTGGAGGGTCTCAAGTCTCATGTCCAACGACCGCGACGATCAGAAGAAGGATCCGCTGCGTTCGGGCGATCCCAAGCGTCCGCATGCCACGCTCGACCTGAAGGCGGTCGAGATCAAGTCCGCAGAGAAGAAGGCGGAGGAGGCCAAGGCCTCGTCAGGACAGGCCTCTGCGGCAGGCGGGGCAAAGTCCGACGCGAAGCCGGACACCAAGTCAGATGCGAAGTCAGATGCCAAGGCCGCGACGGCGACCACCGCTGCAGCGGCTGCCTCTGGCACGACGGGCGCGAAAAGCGCGACGGCCGCTCCGAGTGGTGCGGCGGGCAAGGCCGATCCTGCCAAGCAGGGCAGCACGGAAGCCGCCTTCAAAAGCAAATCGCAGCCGCCACCGCGGGACATGCCGCCCTTGCAGCCCAAGAGCGGCGGTGGGTTCGGTCGCTTCGTTTCTCATACGCTGGCGGGTCTGGTCGGCGGTTTCCTGGCCCTTCTGGGTGCCGACACGCTGGCGCCGCATCTCAATCAGCTCGGCCTGCCGGTCGGCGGTGCCTCGCAGCAGGCGACTGACGAACTGGGCCAGCGCATTGCCGCGCTTGAATCCTCCGCAAAGACGTCGGCGTCCGAGGCTGGCGCGGGTGCGAAGCTGACGGCGGCGCTCGATGCCGTCAATCAGCGGGTGGCGGAGCTCGAGAAGCTCAAGGCGCAGGTGGCGCAGCTGAGCGAAGGGCAGACCCAGCTCAAGTCGGAAGCGGAAGGCTTGGCGAAGCGGCTGGCGGAAGCGCCCGCCAGTGGCACGAGCGGTGCCCCCGACCCGCGCATCGCAAAACTCGAGGAGCGACTGGCGCTCTTGTCGCAGGCGAGTGGTGACGGTCAGGCGGCCGGTGCGGTTCCCGAGCTGGCCGCGGTGACGGGCAAGATCGCCGATCTGGAATCGACCTTGGCCAACCAGATCGCATCCGTGCGCCAGAATCTCGGCGCGGAAATCGATACGCGCATGAGCAAGGCGGCGGAGGCTGCCGAAGCGGCGCGCTCGGGCACGCAGCGCATCGACCGCGAGCTTGCCGACGTCAAGACCGAGGCGGCGCGCATCGGGCAGCGCATGGAGGCGCTGAAGGCTGACAACGAGCGCGTCAGCGAGGGGCTGCGCGTGGTGCAGGAGGAGACGGGCAAGCTGAGCTCCGGTCTCGATGCGTTGAAGGGCGACCTTGCGGCGCGCTTCAAGGCGGCGGCCAAGCCCGATGACATCGCGCAGGCGATCGCGCCGGTAACGGCGAAGGTCGCGGCCCTGGAACAGAACGTTGCCAGCGTCGTGACGGCCGAAGAGAACCGCAAGGCCAACGCGGAGCGCATCGTGTTCTCGCTGGAACTCGCCAACCTCAAGCGGGTCATCGACCGGGGTCTGGGCTACGCGGAAGAGCTCGCCCAAGTGAAGCAGGCGGCCGGCGACAAGGTCGATCTCAAGGCGCTCGAGCCCTACAAGATGGATGGCGTGCGCACGCTGCCAGAACTGCACGAGGACTTCCGGCCGTTGACGCATCGCATGATTGCGGCGGCTGAGGATACGGGCGACGGCGGTGTCATCGACCGACTCCTGTCGGGTGCCAAATCGGTGGTGCGGGTGCGCAAGGTGAAGCACAGCGCGGACGACGATAGCGTCGAGGCGGTAGTGGCACGCATGGGTAGCGCGCTGGAGGAAGGCCGGATCGGCGACTTCCAGACGCTGGCGGAGAAGCTGCCCGAGAATGCGCGGTCACCGGCGGCGGACCTGTTCAAGCAGGTGGCGGCACGCGCCGCGGTCGACACGGCGCTCAAGAATGTCGAGGCGCAGCTCAAGTCGTCGCTTGGTGCCGGCGGTTCCGCGTCGGCGCAACCGGCCATTCAGTAAAGAGGTATTCCGATGTTGCGTCTCGTTGTCTATCTCGTCGGAATTGCCGTCCTGGCGACAGGACTGTCGTGGCTGGCCGACCGGCCGGGCCTGATCGTCTTCAACTGGGAGGGCTATGAAGGCGAGATCAGCGTGTTTCACGCGGTGGTTGCGCTGACTTTCCTGATGGGCGTCGCGATCCTGTTGTGGTCGCTCGGCCGGGCGATCTGGACCTCTCCGGCGACCGTCGGCAACTATTTCTACCGGCGGCGGCAGAAGCGCGGCCTGGAGGCCTTGTCGTCGGGCATCATCGCGATCGGCGCGGGCGACGGGGCGAATGCCATGCGCCATGCGGTGCAGGCACGCAAGACGCTGCCCAACGAACCGCTGACCCATCTTTTGCGGGCACAGGCCGCACAACTTGCCGGCGACAAGACGACGACGCGGCGCATTTTCGAGGCGATGCTGTCGCAGCCCGATACCGAGCAGCTCGGCCTGCGCGGTCTGTTCCTGGAGGCACAACGGGAGGGCGAACTCGAGGCCGCGAAGCAGTTTGCCGAGCGCGCGCTGAAGCTCAATCCGAAGCTCGGCTGGTCGGCGGATGCGCTGTTCGATCTGCAATGCAAGGCGTCCGATTGGCCGGGTGCGCTGCAGACGCTGGCGCTGGCCAAGAAGCATGGCCATATCGACAAATCGACGGCCGACCGCCGTCGCGCGGTGCTGCTGACGGCGCAGGCGCAGAAGGCTGAGGACAGCGAACCCGACCGAGGGTTGGCGCTGGCGCTGGAAGCGCACAATCTGGCTCCGGGTCTGGTTCCGGCGGCGGCCATCGCGGGGCGTCTGCTGGCGTCGCGCGGCAATACGGCCAAGGCGGCCAAGGTCCTGCAGAAAACTTGGCTCAAGTCGCCGCATCCCGATCTGGCGCAAGCCTATTCCTATGCGCGCATCGGCGACAGTCCCAAGGACCGACTGGATCGTGTGCGCCAGCTGGCCGGGATGCAGCAGAACTCCATCGAGAGTCCGATTGCGGTGGCGCGGGTGGCGATCGAGGCGAAGGCGTTCGACGTGGCGCGCGGCGCCCTCGAGCCGCTGTTGGACGACCGCCTGACACAACGGGTGGCGACGCTGATGGCACGCATCGAGGCGGAGGAAAAGGGCGACGCAGGCCGTGTCCGCGAGTGGCTGGCACGCGCGGTCACAGCACAGCGCGATCCGGCGTGGACCGCGGATGGCGTGGTGGCTGAACAGTGGGCGCCGGTGTCGCCTGTGACAGGTCAGCTCGACGCTTTCCAGTGGCGGGTTCCGGTGGAGGCGCTCGAGTCGGTCGACAGCGGGCTGCTCGCAGACAAGCTGGCGGAACTGGCCGCTTTGGGCGCACCGCTCGATGCGATCGAAGCGAAGCCTTTGACGGTGACGACCGAAAAGGCAGAGACCAAGGCCAACACCAACGCCGGGGCCAAGGACGCTGCGGGTGGCAAGGTGCCCTCGACCGCGGCTGCGACAGCAGCAACTGCGATCGAGATCGCGGCTGCGGATGCTCCGGCAACGGTCCCAGGCCCGGCCCCTGCTGCGGCGCCGGCGGCTTCCTCGGCCAAGGCGATGACCGCGCCGGTGTCCGAGCCTGCCGCCGCGGCCGGTCCGCAAGTGAGCGGCGTTGCGGTGGCGACGCCGGCGGCGGTTTCGCCTGCTCCGGCCGCTTCGGCGCCCACGACGGCTCCAACGCCCGTTCCCGCGCCCGTTGCGGCAGGTTCTGCTCCGGCCGGCGGCAAAGCTCCTTCGACGACGGACAGTGGCGCTGCAGCCGGCAAATCGTCGACCGCGGTAACCGTTGTCGTGCCGGCAGAGCGGGACCGGTCCGAGCCGTCCGCGAAGGGCGTTGCGGTCGTGTCCAGCAAGGACGAGACCGCTTCACCGGCTGGTGCTGCGCCGGGCGAAAGCAAGGCAAAGGACGCATCGGCGTCACAGAGCGGCGACGAGAAGGGGGCGGATGCAAAGATCTTCATCTCGCCGCGCGCGCCTGATGATCCAGGTACTGAGGTGGAGGACGCCGAGGCTGCGCCGCTCATGCCGCGCTATGGCACCAGCCGCTAGCTCGCCGCAGAACTGACCAGACGCGTTTAGCCGACGCACAAGTGGGTCGAACCTGCTGCAATATGGCGACTGCGGCGATGATACGGACTGCCTTGGGCGTGAAACCACGGCCAGGCGGGCTTGGATCCGATGAAGCCGTCAGGCTTGTGCAGGAGCCCTTGTGTCGGTTGGATGGCGCCCCATTGTCCGCGGCTGCGGCAAAGCCGGGAGTGTGGTCGCGGACATCTTGCAATCGAGGCTGGGGCAGGGTATTCCCTCGGCCTCGATACCGTTTCGACGGGTAAAAGCCGCTTTAGCTCAGCCGGTAGAGCACATCATTCGTAATGATGGGGTCGCGTGTTCGAGTCACGCAAGCGGCACCACCCCTCCCCAGACATGAAATGTTTATAGGTTGAGCGCCTGCAGGGCATTGTGTCCGTGCGGGCGATCAGCGGCGGCGCAAAGGTGTGCTGATGCGGGATTGCCGCGGCGGCACCGACGTGTCCGGCCGCAGGGTCTAGCCGTGTGGGGTCTTTCGAGCGGCGGTCCCGGCGGCATGAAGAAAAGCCCCGGCACCGCTTGGGTGCCAGGGCTTTTGTAACATCGTGGCGTGCGCGGATGGGCGGGCCGCGCCGTTAAGACAGGCTGATCAGATGGCCTGCTTGAGATCCTTGGCGGCGCGGAAGGCAATCTTCTTGCTCGCCTTGATCTTGATGGCCTCGCCGGTGGCGGGGTTGCGGCCCATGCGCGCCGGGCGATGACGGACCTGCAGAATGCCCAGACCGCCGATGCGGATGCGCGAGCCCTTCTTGAGGTGATTGGTGATCATGTCGACCATTTCGGTCAGCATGACGTTGGCCTGTTTCTTGGGCAGGTCGTGGGCCTCCGCGATCGCGTCGGACAGGTTGCGCAGCGTGACCGTCGTCGGGGTCTTGGACTTGGTGGCCTTGGCCGCCTTCTTGGCGGTCGCGCCCTTCTTCACAGCGGTCTTCTTCGCTGCGGTCTTTTTTGCGGCCGGTTTGGCTTTCGCCTTGGCCTTTGCTTTTGCTGCCATCGGATCTCTCCCTCTTCAAGGCATCAGGTGATGTTTCGAATTGACGTGGTGGAATAGAAACTTTTTGCGCCGATCAGGTGACTTGATTGGATATGTTAATTCCTTTTGGTCACAAAGCCGCTTTTTCACTTTCGAACTTCAAAAACGAATGCTGCGTGACGCGTTTGCAACGAATTTGCCCGTTTTCTCCCTTTTCAGGGTGAAATGAGCGTGTGCCTTATGCGTTTTCGAGGCGTCGCGTCGGTCTGCACCATTCCAATTCTGACGAGTGAGTCGCCTCAGGGACGGTGGTTGCATGCAGTCCAGCGAGCGCAGTCTAGCGTCAGAAATCGCACGTTTGAAGGACTTCTTTGCAGCGCGATCGGGTGTGAACGGTTTGGGCCAGTCCTGGTGGCCGGAACCGATGTGTGCTCGCCGGCCGGGGTTTGCACAGTGGCGAGCCGCCGTGGCGGGCCTTGTGGATTCCAGCTAGGCGAGGCCGTTGATCTGCCATGGCCGGGAAAAGCGTCAGGCGACCATTGGCAAAAAACTCATTCAACGTTCGCGTAAAGACCATGCGCTTTGGCGGAGGGCGATTGTCTTTCGCGGCGACCCCGGTTCGCGTTTCCGTAGTGGGGCGCGACCCGGAAGGTGCGCCGACATCAGGCATGCAAAACGCGGCAACGGCGATTTCACAGCCAGGGGCGCTCGGCCCTGGCTTTTTCCTCGAAGCTGGAAATCCGGTCGGCCTTTTCCAGGGTCAATCCGATATTGTCGAGGCCATTGAGCAGGCAATGCTTGCGGAAGGGGTCGATGTCGAAGCGGATCACGCCGCCGTCTGGACCGCGGATTTCCTGTGCTTCCAGGTCGATCGTCAAGGTCGCATTGGCGCCGCGGCTCGCATCGTCGAGCAGCTTGTCGACTTCCGACTGCGGCAGCTTGATGGGCAGGATGCCGTTCTGGAAACAGTTGTTGTAGAAAATGTCGGCAAAGTCGGGGGCTATGACGCAGCGAATGCCGAAGTCGAGCAGGGCCCAGGGCGCGTGCTCGCGGCTCGATCCGCAGCCGAAGTTCTCGCCTGTCACGAGGATCTGGGCTTTGCGGTAGGCGGGCTTGTTGAGAACGAAATCAGGGTTCTCATTGCCATCCTGGTCGTAGCGGAGTTCAAAAAAGAGCGATTTGCCCAGGCCCGTGCGGTGGATCGTCTTCAGGAACTGCTTGGGGATGATCATGTCGGTGTCGATATTGCGCAGCGGCAGAGGCGCGGCGATGCCCGTCAGCGTCGTGAACTTGTCCATTTCGGCGTTTCTCTCTTTTTTATGCCTGCCTCGGACGCCCGACGTGGTCAGGTTTCCAGGCCGTCAGCCAGTGCACGGAAGTAGCCTTCGGCGGCGGTGAGGCGGTCGATGCGCCGTGCCGATGCCGATTGGACCCAATCACTGCGCGGGGCGTTTGCGTCCAGGCGTTCAAGGCGTCTTTTAACGCCAGCCAGCTTGCGCCCGTCAAGATGGTGCTCGAGCACGCCGACCATTGTTTCCAGATAACCGGCGATGCGGCCGAACTCGCGTGCGGCTCGGCGGGCCGCTTCGCGATCATCGGGATTGGCCTCCAGCGTGTTCATGGCTTCGGCGGCCCGTGACAGCGTATCGGCGATCCGGGTGGCATAACGGGCAATGCGGCGACGGCGGGCGCGATCGAGCGGGGCAAGCGTCGCGATCCAGCCGTGCAGGGTCTGCGCGAGGTCGACCAGCACGCGCACGTAGGCGGTGAAAGGCATGGGCGGGCTCCGCTGAGCGTGGGCTCATCCATGCTAGGCGCGGTATTCAGCTGCGGGGATAATGCGGGAGTTCTTGGGCTGCGGCTGGAATGACGGCGGGGCTCAGCGCACCCTTGGATCCTTGAAGCACCGGCGCATCGATTCGCAGCGTTCCGTGCCGGGAGCGTGCGCGCCGGCCTCGAATGTCATGCCCAGGAAGCTGATGCCGTCGCCCTTCGCTGGCTTGATGAAGTTGCAGACCTTTTCGAGCCCCTCGGCGTTCAGCCAGCCCTGGCGGCGACCGCGCTGGACGGCGAAACAATCGGCGAGTTCCTCGTCGGGGCCGCGGAACTGGTGCGCGCACTCGTGCGAATAGATCCACATCTTCACAGGGGTGGAGACGCGGTTCATGAGCCTGGGATTGATGATGAGGAAGCCGGGATAGGCGGCGGCGTAGTCATCGAGGTTGTTGTCGAGGACGGTGGGGCGATGGCCACAGATCATGCGGTTGCCGTCAAGGCGCAAAGCGCCGGCCGGCACCAGCTTGGCATCACCGCCGACATGCTCGATGTACTCCTGCGGTGTTGGCGGCTTATCGGCGTGTGCGGGTGGGGAAAACGCCGAGACGATCAGCATGGCGCAGGCCGCGAGGACCAAGCCCATGTGCCTCAATCCAGGCGCCCTATCGGCGGCCAAGCCCATGCCCGTCGCCGGGCGAGCCGAATTCAGCATGTCTGGAAGCCCCCGTAGTGTCGGTTCCGGCGCGCGGTCGATGCCGCGTAAACTGCGTGCAACCTGGCTGGTTCATCGTCCAACAAATCAAACTTGAGATTGGCCTGGATCCGGTTTCGGAGCAAGCCCGGTGGGGGCCACGGGCCCTCCTGAGGGCTGAAGATGCTGCAAAAACGTCGCGCTAGTGTTCCGTCTCAGACATTTGCTCTGAACCTAGCCGCAATGGGAAGCAAATGCCTGAGACATAAGGAACACTAGCAACTCCATGATTCTAGTGTTGCTTTTGTCACTGACGCTTGGCAGGCCACCTTGGCACGCAACCGGGGACCAAGCGTCAGTGACGCAACACTAGCGTCTGGGTTGTTTGCCGCAGGGGCAGTTCCCGCATTGCGTTGGCCGCGCATTTTCTGATCGATATCAGCGCGTTGCGGCGGCCTCGATGTCCTCCATATCGGCGTCAGAAAAGCCGAAATGATGGCCGATTTCGTGAACCAGCACGTGGGTGATGAGATCGCCCAGGGTCTCGTCGCCAGCGTCGCTCCAGTAGTCCAGGATGGCGCGGCGATAGAGGAACACCAGGTCGGGCTCGCGCGGAGGATCGGTGACGCTCCGGTGGTTCAGGCTGACGCCCTGGTAGAGCCCCATCAGCTCGAACGGGCTTTCGATACCCAGGCTGTCGAGCACCTCGTCGGTGGCAAACTCGTCAATGCGAATGACGAGGTCGCCGCAGGTGCGCCGGACATCCTCGGGAAGGCGTTCCCAGGCGGCGATGGCAAGGCGTTCCAGGTCGTCGAGACTGGGTGCTGTGGCTGTCGACCAATCGGGCGGGGACATGGCTGCTCCTGGCTGCGGGCAGAACGGCACCGGTGTATCGCATATCGCTGCAGGTTCACGGCCTGCGAGCCTGACGAAGGCGGACCAAGCCGCAGATAGTGATTCCTGGTGCCGGTGCAAGCAGGCGCGGCTTCGGGCGGTTGATCGGCGAGGCTCGCGTTCCGAGAGCCGTGCTGGACGGCTCTGGTCCATGCTAGCGTCTTGCAGCAGCGGCCGATCCGCGCGCCGGCCGATGGAATCATCGCGCATGATGCTGCATTCCAGCGTTCGCTGGCGCATCGCTGTAGACGAGCTGGATGTGGACCGGCGGCGTGGCGGCCGGCAAGGTGGAAGAGATCCGAGCACGAGGAGATGAGATGTCCGGCCCGGCGTTCCAGAATCTACCCGCGGTCGTTGTCACCGGTGCGTCGCAAGGGATCGGATTGGCATTGGCGCGCCGGTTCATCGAAAAAGGGCATTCGGTCGTGCTGGTGGCCCGCGGCGAGGCGGGGTTGACGGCCGCCGTGCAAAGGCTGTCGCCGCTGAAGGCTCCGGGGCATTCGGTCAGCTTCGTGGTACTCGACGTTACGCGACACGATGCTTATGGGCAGCTCGTCGCGGAGCTGGTGACGAAGAATCTCTTTGTCGACGTCCTGGTCAACAATGCCGGTATGGGCCTGGCGGGCTCGTTCGCTTCGCATACGTCCAGTGAGGTCGATGATCTGGTGAGGCTCAATGTGGCGGCCGTTTCGCGCTTGATGCATGCAGCGATCGCGGACATGCGCGCGCGTGGGCACGGACACATCATCAACGTGGCATCGCTCGGCGGATATGTGCCGGGGCCCTATCAGGCGGCCTATTACGCGAGCAAGGCCTACGTGATCTCGCTCAGCGAGGCTGTCGATGCCGAGTTGAGGGGCAGCGGTGTGCGGGTGTCAGTGGTTGCGCCCGGGCCGGTCGATACCGGCTTCCACAAGTCGATGGGGGCGGATGACGCTTTCTACCGCCGCTTGTTGCCCTCGATGACGCCGGACCAGGTGGCACGGTCGGTCTATCGCGGCTACCGGCTGGGCTTGCGAGTCATCGTGCCGGGACTGGTGAACCGGTTCATGTCGGTGGCAGTGCGTGTCTTGCCGCATCCGATCGCCGTGCCGCTGATCGGGTGGCTGCTCAAGCCGCGGGGAGGCGATGGGTCGCGCCAGCGCTGAGTTCGCCGAGCAGGGCGTGACGTGTGTTGCGATGCATGTGGTGCGACGTCGGTTGGCGGAGCACGTGTTTCCAATCTCGAAACCATTTGTGGCTATCACTAACAGCCGTGGCCCCGGATCCTCGTGTTGCGTACCGTGGCCTCAAGGCGCGGCAATCGTGTTGTGCGCTTCAGCGCGCATTGATTGGCCGCGCCGCTATCCGCTTCGTCTACATGCTCGGTCGAATTCTGCAGGGCGTTGCGCGCGTTCTGT
>CAZDNY010000010.1:15477-16999 GCA_964506885.1 uncultured Hyphomicrobiaceae bacterium
TCTAGGCCCGTGCGGCGCGGGCGATCATGACGGCGTCATTCAACACGCCGGCAAACTCTTTGCGCTCCTCGTCGGTGAGGAAGCTGCCGAAAGTGAACGTGTTGCCGTGGGAGGCGAGCGCGAGGCTGGTGCGGCCATCGGCACCTTCCGGACACAGGACGCGCACCCAGTAGGGATTGAACTCGAAGCGCTCTGTCTTGCCCGAGGGATGAAAGCGCGTGACGATCAGTTGGCGCGGATCGAGTTCTACGGTTTCGTGCAGACGGCCGTCGCGGTAGTTGAGGCGGAAAGCGACATAGATCAGCAGAACGTCCAGACCGAAGAAGCCGAACACCGGCCACGCGCCCATCAACAGGAAGGCCATGCCGGCAACGAAACTGACAAGTCCCAGCAAGGACATCAGAATGAAAAAGCCGCGCGGACTGAGCGAGCGGTAAGATGACAGGACCCATCGCTCGTGCGGCGCGGCGGGCACGGCAGGGTTGTCGGACGTGTCGATTCGTGTCATCGGGCCTTCAGCACCAAAAAGCCTGAGCATTGATGTCGGATAAGCCATGGTAACGAAAGATAAGCCGCCACAGCAAGCGACGCGTCGACGCTCATCCAAGGCGAAGTCAACGAAGGCGAAACCACCAAAAAGGGCAAATGTTCCAAAGATCAAGGCCAAAGCCGCAGGGCCGGGCAAGGAAAGGCCAAGCCGGACTCGGCCGCTCGCCCCCGATGAGGTCAACGAGATCTTCCGCCGGTTTCACGAGATCGAGCCGGAGCCCAAGGGGGAGTTGGAGCATACCAACCCCTACACGCTTCTGGTGGCCGTCGTGCTGTCGGCGCAGGCTACGGATGCGGGCGTGAACAAGGCCACCCGGGGGCTTTTCAAGCTGGCTGACACGCCGTCGAAAATGGTGGCGCTGGGCGAAGAGCGCGTGCGCGAGGCGATCAAGACGATCGGGCTTTATCGCAACAAGGCCAAGAACGTGATCGCCCTTTCTCAGAAGCTGCTGGCGGAGCACGCCGGCGAGGTGCCACGCGACCGGAATGTGCTGGAAACCTTGCCGGGCGTGGGACGCAAGACCGCCAACGTCGTGATGAACGTCGCGTTCGGCGAGCCGACGATGGCGGTCGACACACATGTCTTCCGGGTCGCCAACCGCATCGGGCTTTCAAGCGGGGCGACGCCGCTCGAGGTCGAGAAGGATCTGGTCAAACTCATCCCGGCCGAATACGGCGTGCCGGCGCACCATTGGCTGATCCTGCATGGGCGCTATCTGTGCAAGGCGCGTAAGCCCGAGTGCTACCGCTGTCCGATCCGCGACCTTTGCCGCTACGAGCCGAAGACCGCGCACGCGTGACAGGCGCGTTAGGGCTGAGAGGCAGGTGCGCTCATTAAGGTTAACGCGAGCGAAATCGGCTATCTTTGCTTCGGAGGCAGAGCCTTTCGCCGGGCCTGGTGGTGCAGATCCAGGCTAGCAAGATAATTCGCGCATTTCCGGCGTCTGCGCGTCGTTGTCACGCGGATACTGCG
>CAZDNY010000011.1:0-16850 GCA_964506885.1 uncultured Hyphomicrobiaceae bacterium
ACCCGGTATGGGGACGGAGCAATCTGGCGGCGGCCCCGGGCCATCATGTGGACAATCTTTACCATGACTGTGCCACAGTCGTGGTCGCTTCGTTTTGCGGCGCCGCTGACGCGCGCCTCGACGGTCGGGACCGGCTGGGCAAATGGTGTGTCGCGGATCGGGAAGCTTTGAGCCTGTCCGAGCCGAGGTCAGCCGTCAGGCACATACAACACCGTCGGGGGAGGGGGGCTCCACCTCAGGCGATCGTTTTCTTGATTGCAACGCATTGAACGGGTCGGGCCGTGTCGGCGAAATTTTCGTCCATGTTGTCACTGCTGGCCGCTGGGATGGCGACGTCCTGGGCGGTGACCTTGGTCGGCGCGCCGCAGCACCCTTCCTCCCCACCCACACCGGACAGCCTCGCCTTGGAAAGCGCCGTGCCGCGGCAGCTCATGTCCCAGCACCCCGCGCGGTCCCATCGCCAGCCGACCCTGGCTGAGCCTGTTCCAGTGGAGTCCCTACCCTCCGGGGTCGCGCGGCATGCCGGGCCTGCCCTGTTCCGCGAGGCGATCGCGGCGCGCTTCAAAGGACTGGGCGAAGCCGAAAGGTCATCCCTGGACAGCCTCGTCGCATCCCTCGCTGTCAGCTCATCGCGAACGCCGCCCGATCCGGCTGAGATGGCGGCCAGGGGCTCGGATGCATCTGAAGCCGCGCCTCCGGTCTCGGCCGATGCGGTGCCGGGCGCGCTCATGGCCGAACCCGCACCACGCCTGAGAGCCGTGACGCCTGTCGTCGTTCCGATGCCCCGCCACGTGCGCCGCAGCGATGTCGCCCACGCGCTCCAACTACCACTGCACCAGACGCGCACCGGCCTTATTCCGATCGCTTCGGCGCCCTTCCCCTACAAGGGCAGCATGCCCGGCAGTGGTTCCGCCTTCCTTAATGCTTCGGTGGATGGTCGCCCGGCGCACCGAACCGGCAGCGGTCGGCTCTATCTCGCCGACGAGACCTACAATGACAACCGCTCGCTGCTGCATCTGCCGCGCGGCTTCAATGTCAACGAACCCGGCGTGATCGTTCTCTATTTCCACGGCCACGGAGCCAAGCTGGAGCGCGATGTCTGGCGCCGCCAGCAATTGCCCGAGCAGATATCGATGTCGGGCGTCAACGCAGTTCTGGTGGCACCGCAATTTGCAGTCGATGCCCGCGATTCCAGCATCGGACGTTTCTGGCGGCCAGGCGCCCTGCGCCGCTATCTGGATGAAACAGCTGCCGAGCTTGCGCGCCTGTATGGCGATCCTAAGTCTGTCTCGGCCTTCGCCCGCATGCCTGTGATCATCGTCGGCTACAGCGGCGGATACCTACCGGCGGCCTGGGGCCTCGCCCATGGTGGTGTGCGCGACCGTGTCCGCGGCGTCGTCCTTCTCGACGCGCTGTATGGCTATCGCGCCACCTTCGAAAAGTTCATTGCGCAGAGGCGCGATGCCTTTTTCGTGAGCGCGTATGGCCGCTCCACCCGAGGCGGCAATGTGGCCTTGAAAGCCTCGCTCGAAGAGGCCGGTCTTCCCGTCGCCGCTGCCATGCCGGCGGTGCTCGGCAGGGGCAGTCTGGCGGTGATCGAGGCGACGACCCGCCATCGCGACTACGTGACGAACGCCTGGGCCCCTTATCCGGTCGCCGATGTCTTGCGGCGCATGCCCGGACTGGCACGCTTGCGCCCCGAAGATCGATACGCCAGCCGCCGCTGACCGCCCCGCCGCGGAATCACCGAAGCCGGCTGCGAACACATGCATGCCCCATGCTGATGCTCCCCGCGAGCATGAGCCAGGAACGCGATTGCCAGAGCAACGAGCCATCGTTCCCCGCCGTCCCACACTGTTGCAACGGACGGAATGAGGCTTTCCCGCCGCCCTCGTTTACCGAAATTGAACGCCCCTAAACTTTGCAGCATCCCGACGGTCTGTTTTCCTGTATTGGTGGCATCGTTTGATGAGGTGAGGTCTTTTTCAGGACGCGGTATGGACGCATCGGTGCAGCCGTCAGTGGGGCCGTCACGCAAGGTCTCGAACGGAATTACGGCCTTTACTGCGACATCTATTGCGGTCGCCGACATGGTCGGCATCGGCGTCTTCACGAGCCTCGGTTTCCAGGTCCGCGATATCGAATCGGGCTTCGCGCTCGTCATGTTGTGGGTGATCGGCGGTGTCGTCGCCCTGTCGGGCGCGCTGTGCTACGGCGAGCTTGCTGCAGCCTTCCCGCGCTCCGGCGGCGAATACAACTTCCTGACCCGCGCCTATCATCCCGCCCTCGGCTTCATGGCCGGATGGCTGTCGGCGACGGTCGGTTTCGCAGCCCCCATCGCGCTGGCCGCCGTCGCCTTCGGAGCTTATCTGAAGGGTGTCGTCCCCAACGCCCCCGATCCGACCCTGGTCGCGGTCGTCATGACCTGGCTCATTGCCGCCGTCCATCTCACCGGACTGCGCCAGAGCAGCGCCTTCCAGAACGCATCGACGATCTTCAAGGTCGTGCTGATCGTCGGCTTTGTTGTCGCCATTCTTATGGTCGGTGAGCGCGAGCCGATCAGCTTCACCCCGCAGGTCGTCGATCTGGCGCATATGACGAGCGCCCCGTTCGCCATCTCGCTCGTGTTCGTGATGTACTCCTACTCGGGCTGGAATGCCTCGACCTACATCGTTGACGAGATGCGCTCGCCCCAGCGTGACGTGGCCCGCTCGCTCATTGCGGCCACGCTCATCGTCACCGTTCTCTACGTGGCGCTGAACGCGGCGTTCCTCTACTCCACGCCGATCGCCAAGATGGCCGGTGAGATCGAGGTCGCGCTGATCGTCGGCAAGCACGTCTTTGGCGAGACGGGCGGCGCCATCGTTGGCGCGCTCATCTGTATCGGTTTGATTTCCGCCATCAGCGCCATGATGTGGATCGGCCCGCGCGTCACCCGCGTCATGGGCGAGGATCTTCCCGCACTGCGGATCTTTTCGCGCACTTCGGCCAGCGGCGTGCCGTCGGCGGCGATCCTGCTGCAGGCGACGATCGTCACCATTCTGGTCCTGACGCAGAGCTTCGAGGGCATCTTGGAGTTCATCCAGTTCGCGCTGACGCTCTCCTCGTTCCTCGCCGTATTGGCCGTTATCGTTCTGCGCATCACACGCCCCGACATGGAACGCCCCTATCGGACCTGGGGTTACCCCGTGACGCCGCTGGTCTTCCTGGCCGTCACGGCCTTCATGTTGATCTACCTCCTGATCGAGCGCCCCGTTCAATCCCTTGCAGGCCTCGCGCTGCTCACCTCCGGCCTCATCGTGTACCGGTTGGGCGCTGGCCGCATCGCTTCACAGACAGCCAATTGAGATCACGTTCATGCGCATTCATACGCTCTCCGGCCTTGGCCGCACCGCTGCCCTCTCCCTGTCGCTGGCTCTCGTTACGGCGGCATTGACACCCGCGGCCGCTGCCCGTCAGGCACAGCCGGCAAGCGCCGATGACACGGCGCGCTACCTTGCCGGCATGCCCCTGCCGGAAGCGTCGCCGCTGGCGCCTGCGACCAAGAGCAAGGTCTGGGAGCGCCACAAGAAGCGCCTCGATGCGGCATGGGCGAAGGTCGAGCGGTCTCAACTCTCCAAGATCCGCAAGTGGAGCGCGGCGAACATCACCGACCCGCAGTCCACTTTGTTCTATCCCTTCAGCGGGCCCGACTTCCTCTATGCCGACGCCTTCTTCCCCAAGGCGACGACGTACGTTCTGGCCGGACTGGAGCCCGTGGGGCGCGAGCCCGATCTCGTCGACATGCGCGCCTGGCAGCGCGACGGCGGCATACAGGCCCTGGAGTCCTCGATCAACACCGTGTTGCGCCTGAGCTTCTTCCGCACCCAGGAGATGCACAAGAAGTTCCGCCAGAGGGCGTTTCCAGGCGTCATTCCCGTCCTCTACACCTTCCTTGTGCGGTCGGGAAAAACCATCGAATCGAGCGAGCTTCTCGTGCTGGGCTCCGACGGTCTGCCGCGCGCGGCAGGCGAGAAGGAAACCGCCGACGGTGTGCGCATAACATTCACGGCCCCAGGCGCAGACGGCAAGAAAGTGCTCTACTACTTCAGCACCAACATCTCCAACGAAGGCCTTCAGAAAAGCGGCTTTCTGAACTTCCTCAAGACGCTGGCCCCCGGCGACAGCTTCATCAAGAGTGCCTCCTACCTGCCGCACCGTGCGCATTTCTCCGAGCTGCGCGAATTTCTCCTGGCGAACTCGCGCCACCTCGTCCAGGACGACACCGGAATCCCGCTGACCTTCTTTGATAAGGCAACCTGGGATCGCCAGCCGCACGGCAACTATAACGGACCGATCAGCATCTTCTCCAAGTACTACCAGCCGGCCATGCGCAAGCTGTTCGGCAGCAAGGAGCGCAAGCCGATCGATTTCGGCATCGGATATCGCTGGCGCCCGAGCGATTCAGGGCTGTTGCTTGCCGTGAAGAAGTGACGGTCGTCGCTCCTCAGTGCCGGATGGCTCAATACCGGATGACGATGCGTGTTCTGGACCGCCCATAGCGGCGCACCAGCGAAAACAGCTCTGCCGCGTTGCTCGGATGCAGCCTGATGCAGCCGTGCGACGCCGGACGGCCGAGCGCGCGCGTCTGATTGGTGCCATGAATGGCATATCCGCCGCGGAAGAAGATCGAGTACGGCATCGGCGAGCCATGGTACTTGCTCGAATAGTGCCGCCGCTTCAGGAGTTTCGGTCTGTAGCTGCCGGTCGGCGTGCGATAGCCTTTACGCCCGGTCGACACACGCCAGCTGTGATAGTGCGATCCATTCACGCTGACGTCCATGCGTTGGCTTGACAGATCGACGCGCACGACGACGTTGGCAATGGCAGATCCTGTCGTGGCAAAAGCGGCGAGAAGGACGAAAAAAACGCGATACCCCCACATAATGTCCCTTCCAATCGTGGTCTCACATCGTTGTGTCGCTGGAGTGAAGAATTTACTTTTGCACGTATGAGCCGTGATGGCGACCCCGCTGGGCATCAATGATATTCGCCTGTGGCCATGATGTGCGAATATGAGCTTATGAGGCACTCATCTGTGTGAGCGACGACGTTATTGGTGCTTCGCGGGACCATCCGATGCGTTTCACAGGAGTACCCGCCGGCAATATCCCCCTGGACTTCTGATGTCGCGCGCGGCCGCGGAAAACTGAGCGTCGAGTCCGATGGAGGCAGCGTTGAGAACCGCACCCCTGATCCGCACAACCGTACTGCTTGCCGCGCTCTGCACAGCCGGCCTTCTGACCCTGGCGACAGCGGCGCTGTGTGCGGACTTCGCGGCCGAGCGCCGCAGCATGCTCGAACAGATCGACGCCATGATCTCGCTAACAGCACGCGAGACCGGCGTCGCCAAACTCAGTGATCCCGTGCGCGAGGCGCTGTCCTCCGTGCCGCGGCACGAGTTCGTGCCGGCGGATCAGCGCCCATCGGCCTACCGCAACCGTCCGCTGCCCATCGGCGAGGGCCAGACCATTTCGCAGCCCTTCATCGTCGCACTGATGACAGAGCTTCTCGAAATCGAGAAGACCGGCAAGGTGCTCGAGGTTGGAACGGGATCGGGTTATCAAAGCGCCATACTCTCAAGACTGGTGCAGGACGTTTTTACGATCGAGATTGTTCCGGCGTTGGGCAAGAGCGCGCAAGCTGTGCTCGCAAGGCTCGGCTATCAGAACGTACACACCAGGATCGGCGACGGTTATCTGGGCTGGCCAGAGCAGGCGCCATTCGACGCGATCATCGTCACGGCTGCGCCCGATCATATTCCGCCAGCCCTCGTCGAACAGTTGCGAACCGGTGGCAAGATGGTTCTCCCCGTGGGAACCGCACACCAGGAGTTGCTGGTTCTGACCAAGAATGCCAACGGTACGACCAGTCAGAAGACCGTGGCGCCGGTCAGTTTTGTGCCGCTGACGCGGGACCCCTAGGCCGCAACGCCTGCTCGGTGTTTGATGTCGGGAAGGGCTGGCAGATGCCGGGACTGGGCATGGACGTCTGACAGGGTGGCGTTTCGATGGATCATCGCCCCGACGAGCCTTGCAGCCGGAGTGGGCACACCCGAACAACTCCGTTGGCGGATACGGTGCGTTTCGACACTGTCAGGGCCTGAGCGTTGCGGCAATTGAACCGGGATTGCTCCAGATCAGCCCGCCGCTCACAGTGGCGGGCTAGCGGCAAGTAAGGCTTTACGGTCGCCGACGGAAAAGCGCCGGACTTCCCGTTGCGTGATCGTTTTGTAGCTCACCGGTTCCGCACCTTCGCCACGGCTACCTGATTTTGGCAATTGGCAAGCATCTCACCATGAACATTCCGACCTATCTGTTGAACACGCGCAATTTGATCTCCCTGGTCGCGATCGCCGCCGTAGCTGCGCTCGCCTGGCATCTTATTTGGCGCGAAAGCCCGCTCGACTTCATCATACAGACGGCGCAAGTCAGCCGAGGACCGATCGAACGCAGCATTTCGGCGACAGGGTCGGTTCAGGCGCTCGTGACCGTCGATGTCAGTTCGCAGCTCTCGGGCCAGATTTCAGCAGTCAATGTCGACTTCAATTCGCAGGTCAAGGAAGGCGATACGCTGGCCATAATCGATCCGCGCACATTCGCTTCGCGGGTCGCCTCGGCCCAAGCCAATCTGGCCATCGCCAAGGCCAACGTCGAGGTCCAGGAGGCCAGCATCGCCAAAGCCCAGTCGCTGCGCGACCAGGCCCAGCGGGCGCTGGAACGGCAGAAGGCACTGATCACCAGCCGTGCGACGTCCGCGGCCACGCTCGATCAGGCCCAGACGCAGTTCGAGACGGCGCTTGCGGATGTTCAGGTGGCATCCGCCCAGTTGTCCAACGCGCGCGCCGCCGTGGAGCAGAAGGAGGCAGAACTGGCACAGGCGAAGCTCGACCTCGACCGCACCCAGATCAAGACGCCCATCGATGGTGTCGTCATTGCGCGCAACGTCGATCCGGGAAGCACCGTGGCCGCCAGTCTGCAGGCGCCGATCCTGTTCCAGATCGCACAGGATCTGAAGCAGATCGAGATCCTCGTTCTTGTTGACGAAGCCGACATCGGCGCCATCGAGACCGGACAGGACGTTACCTTCACGGTCGATGCATTCCCCAATCGTGTCTTCGCCGGCAAGGTGGCGCAGGTGCGCATCGCCGGCAAGACCACCAGCAATGTGGTGACCTATACGGTCGTTGTCGGGGCGGGCAATCCGCAGCAGAAGCTTCTTCCCGGCATGACGGCGACGGTCAGGATCATAACCGGCACCCGCGATGACGTGCTGCGCGTGCCCAACGAAGCAGTCCGCTTCACCCCGCCCAAGGATATGCCGGCGACCTCGCGGGTCGTTCGCCCCAACCGGGATGAAGCCATCGTCGACGCGCTGTCGGATCGCCTGAAACTGACAGACGAACAAAAGGCGAAGTTCCGCGAGAATCGGGCCGCAGCACGGGCCGCGCGCGGCGAAACCGACGCTTCCGGCACGACCTCGGCGTCGCGGCGGCAGGCTGGCGGCACGCGCACGCCAGCTGCAGATGACACATTGCGCCGCCGCGGCCGGGTCAGCCGCGCCTTGGAGGGCCTGTTGACCAAGGAGCAGCTCGAAGTGTTCCAGCAGCACCGTGACCTGTGGCGCGATACGACCCGCCCTGCGATCGTTTGGCAGGAAACGACCGATGGTCTGACGCCGCATAGGCTGATTCTCGGGCTCGCCGACGAAAGCTTCAGCGAGATTTTGCGAGGCGATCTCGAGCAGGGCGACAAGGTGGTTGTCCGCGCGCGCCGCAACGGCGGCACCGAGGGACGCGCAGAGCGTGGTTCGCGATGAATTCTTCCGCTCCATATCGGGAAACTGACGCTGATCGCGCGGCAACGCCGGTCGTCTCGTGCCGGGATCTCGGCAAGACCTACATGCTAGGCGAGCGCCCGCTGGAAGTCCTCAAGGGCATCAGCTTCGATATCATGCCGGCCGAGTTCGTAGCCATCATGGGGCCGTCCGGCTCGGGAAAGTCGACGCTGCTGAACTTGATCGGCGCGCTCGACACGCCCACCAAGGGCCACCTGTCGATCGATGGGACCGATATCGCGAGCCTCGACAGCGACGCACTCGCCCACCTGCGCAACCGCATGATTGGTTTCGTGTTCCAGCAGTTCAATCTGTTGCGGCGGACCTCCGCGCTCGAAAACGTCAAGCTTCCGCTGCTCTATTCCGAAAGACCGGTGCCCGATCCCGATGCGGTAGCGCTGAGGCGCCTGGAGCAGGTAGGTCTGGCCGACCGGAAAAATCACACTTCGGCCCAGCTGTCCGGCGGCCAGCAGCAGCGCGTTGCGATTGCGCGCGCGCTCGTCGGCGATCCCAAGCTCATCCTCGCCGACGAACCGACCGGTGCTTTGGACACCAGGACGTCCAAGGACATCATGGACCTTTTCGCCAAGCTTCATGAGGAGGGCATGACCATCATCATGGTGACCCACGAACCCGACATTGCCGCCTATGCCGGACGCCTGTTGCGCTTCCGCGACGGTCAGCTTGTCGATGATGTGCGGCAAGTTCCCAAGGCAATACCATGAACCTGGAAAGCTATCTGCGCTCAGCGCTCGCCGCCATACGCCTCAATGCCATGCGCAGCCTCTTGACCGCGCTCGGTGTCATTATCGGCGTCGCCTCCGTCATCGTCATGTCGGCAATCGGCAGCGGCGCCCGCCAGGAGGTGGAGCGCAGCATCAGCCGGCTCGGCACGAACATGCTGACGGTCTCGCCGGGCTCGGCGCGCATGGGGCCCTCCCAGGGCGGCGCGGGCACCGCGCCCCCCCTGTCGGAGGACGACATGCAGGCTATCCGCGAGCGAATTCCCGGCGTCGAAGCCGTAACAGCGAGCCTCTCCGTCGGCGCCACCGTCGTCTACGGCAATCAGAACTGGTCGACCTCGATCAACGGCACCAGCGCGTCCTACCCGCTCGTCCGCGATTGGGATGTCGCCGAGGGGCGCTACTTCGATTCCGCCGAAGTCGTCCGCGGCGCGAAAGTCGCCGTCGTGGGGTCCACGGTTGCCCGCCAGCTGTTCGGCGGCGGCGCCGCGGTCGGCGAGCGCATGCGCATCGCCGGCGCACCCTTCGAAGTCATCGGCGTCATGGAGACACGGGGGCAGGCTGGCGGCTTCCGCGACCAGGACGACGTCATCTTCATACCTGTCACGACCGCGCGCGCCCGGCTCGTCGGGCAGAGCGTCACGGTTCCCAATCAGGTCGGCTCGATCCTCGTCAAGATTGAAGACGGCGGCGATCTTGCCAACGCCCAGGACGAGATTACGGGACTGCTGCAGCAGCGGCGACGCATTCGGCCGGGCGAGCAGGACGATTTCCGGATCCGCAACGTCGCCGAGATCGTGCAGGCGCGCACGGCTGCGCAGCGAACGCTGACATGGCTGCTCGCCGCCACCGCGGCGGTATCCCTGGTCGTCGGCGGCATCGGCATCATGAACATCATGCTCGTCTCGGTGACCGAGCGAACGCGCGAGATCGGCTTGCGTCTAGCGGTCGGTGCACGTCGACGCGACATTCTGGCCCAGTTCCTGACGGAGTCGATCGTGCTGTGCCTCGCGGGCGGGCTTATCGGCTTGGCGCTGGGACTGGGGGCGGCTTATGCGATTTCCGTCATGGCAGGGTGGCCGGTGCTCATCAGCTCGATGATCATCATGATCGGTATCGGCGCATCGGCCTCGGTGGGAATTGCGTTTGGCTACATCCCAGCCCGCAAGGCGGCGCATCTCAACCCGATCGATGCCTTGCGATACGAATAGCTGTCGACGTTCAACCGACCAACCGCGTCTCGCACACGAAGGCCCGCTAGACTTCCGTCTCAGACATTTGCTTGCCCTTGCGGCCAGGTTCCGAGCAAATGTCTGAGACATAAGCAACACTAGATCGGGCGCTTCGGGCCCGCCGCCGCCGTGTCGATGGCATCGCCGTCTCAATCACCATCGGCATCTGAAGGTTCGCCATTGCGCATCTTCTTCAGTTCCATGATGCCGCGGTTGAGCTCGGCCCCCAAAAGGATGATGACCGCAGTCACCTGGAAGAAGATGAGCGCCACCATCACCTGCGACAGGCCGGCGTAGAAACGCGAGTAGTCCGAAAAGGCAAGGTAGCTCGAATAGATCGAGCCGGCGGCGAGCCACAGGACGGTGGACAGCGCCACGCCCGGCCAGACGTCGGCGAAACGTCGCTTGCCCGCCGCGATCCACAGGTGCAGCACCAGGAGCTGCGTGATCAGCACCAGAGCGGCAATCGCATAGCGCGATGTCGCCGTCAGCCACGTCTCTTTCAGCCAGCTCAGGTCGAGGAGTTCTTTCGCCCAGGCCGGTTCGAACCGCTGCGCAATGGCCGGGCCGACCACGATCGCCCACGTCAACACCAGCGTCGAGATCGCCGACACGAAGACGAACAGCATCGAAAGCGCGAGCGAGTAGGGATACGAGCGCGTCTCTGTCACGCGGTAGGCACCGTTGAGGGCGGCGCGCAAGGTCTCCACCGCACTCGTTGCGAAGAACAGGGCGATGCCGCCACCGACGGTGAGCAGGTCGATGCGGGTCTTGCCCATCAGTTGCTCGACCTGTGGTGCCAGCGTTCCCGCAACCGCCTCCGGCAGGATCTGGAAAAGACCGTCGATCGCAACCTGGGCGAGCTCCCGGCCGCCGAACAGCCCGGCCACGGCGCCGAGGAAGATGCAGAACGGGAACAGCGACACCACGAAAGCATAGGCGACCGCGCCAGCCATCGAGAAGCCGGAGTGCTCGTAGAGCCGGTAGATGGCTTCGATGAGAGTGCGGTATCGGGTCATGCCATCGTCCGTCAGTGGGTGCCGCGCCCGGCGGCGGCAGGGTGGATCGGCAGGGGCATTGGCCCGGCCAGCTTGGCGGCAGTGGTTCAACAATTCCTCCGCCGGGTCAAGCCATGCGGCCTGGAGGCCGCACCGCGCGGCACGGCATTGCGTGTCTGCGTTGCTCTTGCCGTCAATTTGGCGCAGAAGGTAGGCCGCTGAAGCGCCCGGCCGCACCCCTCACCGCTCCTGATCGGGCAGCCACACGCGCCCTTTCGTTTCCACGCGCCATTGCTGCGCCATGATTGCTGCCGGTCCCACATGCTGCTGCGCATCGCGCCCGTGCTTTTCGTTGCCCTCTGGTCGACAGGGTTCATCGCCAGCAAGGTCGCTGGCGAGCATGCCGAGCCGTTCACGTTCTTAGGCATCCGTTTCACGCTGGCGGCCCTGCTGCTGGCGCCGCTGATGCTGTCGGGCCCGCGCCCGACGCTGCGCACGGCCCGGGATGCGGCCATCACGGGCGCACTGATCCACACCGCCTATATCGGCGGCGTCATGTGGGCGCTGCGACTGGGTATGCCGGCGGGAATCGTGGCGATCGTTGTGTGTCTGCAGCCGCTGCTGACGTCACTGCTCGCCGGTCCGCTTCTCGGCGAGCGCATCGGTACGCGCCACTGGATCGGCATCGGCCTGGGCCTCGTTGGTACGGCACTCGTCCTGGCACCCAGAATGACACCTGCATCCGGTGTCCTGTCTGATGCCGGGTTCGGCCCAGTCGCCGTCGTCGCGGCAATCGCAGCGCTGGCAGGCATCACGTTGGGCACGCTATACCAGAAGGCGAAGGGCACAACCGGGGACTTGCCCAAGCTGGCGTTCTACCAGTACGTCGGCGCAACCGCCGTGGCCGCAGCTCTGTCCTTTGCCACCGAGACGCGCGAGGTCGGTTGGACCGGTGAATTCGTCTTCGCGCTGTTCTGGCTGGTGGTGGTCCTGTCGCTGGGGGCGATCGGCCTGCTGTTGATGATGATCCGCGCCAGTGCCGTGTCCAGGGTCACGAGCTTGTTCTACCTGGTGCCCGCAACAACCGCTTTGATGGCCTGGGCACTGTTCGGCGACCAGCTGACAGCCGTGCAGGGCGTCGGCATGGCGCTGGTGATGGTCGCCGTCGCCATGATCGGGGGGCTGCGGCGCGGCTGATGGTCCATTTGGCCCGCTGCCCCTCATATCGCCGGAATCTGCGGTAAGGATCGCAATCAGGACAAGGTCGGCTGCGCAACCCGAAATACGCCTGGATCGGGGAACTTTGAGAACCCTTAACGCTTGTTGGGCTATGCCTTTTTCATGTCCAGTGACATGCTTCAAGCTGCCCTGCGATAGGATTATCATGAGTGCGCCATGACGCGTGAACTCACTCACCAGTTAGAGCGCCTGGGCCAGGAGCGCCAACGTCTCGAAGCCCTGCTGGCGCGCGTGCCGTCGTGGCAGGCGCTGATGCAACTGTCATCGACGGCGGAACCCGCTGACAGCTTCAGCCGCTATGTCCGCTCGCGGCGCAGGGCGGAGCTTGAACGCGAACTCGCCGAAGATCCCCTCGTTGCGGCCCATCGCAGTGTCCTATCGTCCATTGCCGTGATCGAGGGTCTGATTGCGGACGAGGCCCGGTCGGGCGCGACTTTGCAGTTGAGCGATGAAGTGGGTCATGCACCGGCGCGCCCCGGCGGTGATGAGCCGGCAAGCGCGTCCGAGCCGTCGGAAAGCGTCAGCCATGATGTCGAACTGCTCACCTGTACAGGCGCTGCCGGCGGCCGCCTGGTCACGCGAAACGCGACCATTCACAAGGGGCTGCCAGGACCGCCCGCCGCCGAACGCAGGGACGAGTCAGCCGACGCGCCGCCCGACCCGCTGACCCGCATCCGCCGTATCGACAAGGGTCTAGCAGCCGCACTGGTTGCCCGCGGCGTGCGCCACTTCGCGCAGATTGCGGCCTTCGGGCCCGCCGACGTGCGTGCCTTGTCGGCCGCGCTGGGGCTTGGCAACCGCATTTCCAAGGAGAACTGGATCGAGCAGGCCGCGATGCTGGCCATCAAGGCGGGCGCCGATGCCTCGGTCGGGATGCCGGCTGCCATGACTCGCTCGGCGCAGTCCCGTCCTGTCCACCGCGACAGCGCGGACCCTGCCCCCGCCGTCGCCGCGATACCGCATCCCGCGGACATGGCGACCCGAACGCCCAGTCACGCTGGGCCGCCAGAACACGCATCGACCGATGCCGAAGCGCGCTCCAGGGCTGACGTCGCCGCCGCTGCCGCTTCCATCGCCGGCGCAATTGCCGATCGCCATGTCGGTCCTGCCGTGATGGCGCCATCCTCCCCGGCCCTGCCGCCGCAAGCGGCCAAGACCGCAGCGCAAGGCGTCGCGGCTGTCGCGCCCGACGAAGACATTGCCGCCTTCAGCGCCCTGCGCCAGGCCGCTGACCTCGACGTCAATGCGTTCTTCGTCGCCGAGATGGTGCGCGATGCCGCCATGCGCATCGCCGCACAGGTGCAACGACCAGACCGAAACACCGTCTCGCGCCCGACCGTGGTGGACCCGCCCGATGCTCGCTCGGATGTTGTGTCCTCACGGCACGTGGAGCCGTCCACGGCGCCCGCGACGACCGCCACGCTGCCACCGGCCGAGCCCGCGCCAGCCGAAACGCCGGTCACGGCAGCGTCCCTGCCTGCGCCTGATGATCTGACCCGCATTGACGGCATCGATAGCACCATTGCCGCGGAACTCGCCGCTCTGGGAGTGATCAGGTTCGAACAGGTCGCCGCCTGGGATGCCGCCGCCGTTGCACGACTCTCCGGGCGCCTTGGTCTTGCCGCGCAGATCTCGCAACGCGGCTGGATCGAACAGGCCGCTATCCTTGCGGGCGGCAGGGACACGCACCACGCCATGCGCGCCAGACGCGGCGAGTTCGCAGCCCTGGTCCCGCCGCCATCGCGCGTACCGGCCCGCGACGAGATGTTTGCCGCCTGGCTCGCCGCCCATGCGCTGTCGCATCCATTGCCATCCAGCGAAACGCCGGGTGTTGAAGCACCGCCGCTCGAACCGCTCGGCGATCTCCCTCGAGATTCGGTCGCGTATGACGCCTCACCAATCCCGGCATCCGCACCTCCCGAACCGCTCGATGCAGAGTACGAGGACGTCTCCGACGCGGCCGACACCGCCGCTGCCGAGATAAGTCACGCACAGCCCGCCGAGCAGACTTGGGATATGGAGCCCGCGCCCCGGCTCGCTCCAGAACGCGCCAGCGCCGAGATCATCCCCTTGCGCCGCGTCATCACCATCCAGGCGCAAGCACCCGATGTGTCGGGCGCACTCCCCGAACGCGAGGAGTGGGAAGACACGGACGGCGTAACCATCGACCGGTCCACAGATGAGTTCGCGTCGGCCGTTGCAACAGGTTCGAATGGCGACGCACCCAGGGACGATTCCGCCACCGACGACTCGTCGGCCGGATCTGCAGGCGCAGGCTCCAGCGACGATGACGCGCCGTCACAGGCCGAGCACCCGCTCAACATCGTCGACCGCATCACCGCGATCGAACGTGGTGTCGAGGACCTGTCGGCGCCGCCGCGCCTGGTGCTGGCCCGTTTCCGTGATCGTGCTCATTTGCACACCGAGTCGCAGCGGGTTGTAACCCGCGCGCCAACGCCTTCCGCCGAAGATCAGATCGCAATTGCTGCCGAAGACACGGCGAACGAAGACCTTACCGCCATCGGCGATGGCTATGACGACGGCGATGCGACGGCGGGTGAAGCCGACGTCCGCATTATCATGCGTGAGGCGCATGCCGCCGGGCTTGCGCCGTCCGACGTGGTGCCGCCCCCCGCCACAGATCGCGATTCCCAAATCGATCGCACCGACTACGCCGCCTATCGCGACGTGGTCGAGGAAGCGAGCGTCGAAATCGTCCCCGCGGCACAACTGGATGCTGACACGGACTTTGGGGCCGGAACCGCAGGTCTAGGCGACGCCGGAACGACGAAGAACAAGCCGCCAAGCCCGCAAGAGGCCGGCAAGGTGCGTCGATTCTTGAAAGCCCTGACGGGCGATTGACGCTCCGATCGTGGGGATGCACGGCCTCGCGCTCCGGATCTGGCCCCAGAATGTCGGGCGCAGTGTGATCGGCACCGCCGCTGGACGCCGTACAAGGCCTGGAGGCCAGCCTCTGGCATGCCAGCGTTTCCGCCAAAAAGGCGGTTTTCCTCCTGCGCCGGTCTGTTTATGTTGCGCCACAACAATTCGGGCCCCGGTGGCCCCAACACCAAATCGCGGAGGTTGCGAGCATGAACGTCGTTGCAGAAGGCGCGGATCTGATCGAGCGCGTGGGCGAAGTCGTCACGGAAGCCGAACGCGTCCTGCAAGCCGCCAAAACCGGCGTGCGTGCGCGCATCGAAGCGGCCGGCGGCGTCGATGCCGCCCAGCACGCGGCCCACGGCCTGGCCTGGCTCGCGACCACCGTCGAGGGCATCCGCCAGATGCAGCATTGGGCGGCCAAGCTGAAGGAAGAAGGCCGCTACGGCGAGATGGAAAAGCTGCTGCTGGCCGCAGCGACCGCGGAGTACGCCGCCCAGATCGTCGGCGGCATTCCCATGAGCCAGGGCGAGATCATTCGCGCGGAGGCGCTCGGCGTATCGCGCGCAGACGTCCGCAAGTTCGAGGACGCCGCCGCCGATTTGATTGCCGCAGGCTCCGCTGAGCCGGTCAAGGCGCGCCTCGCCGAACTGATCGCCGAGCAGCAGGGCGCCACCACCTACGGCGATTCGGGTCTCGACGAGGTCCACGCCGAAATCCACGAGCAGATGCGCCGCTTCTCGGAAGCCGAAGTCGTGCCCCACGCGCACGAGTGGCACCTGAAGAACGACTACATCCCGATGGAGATCATCCAGCAGGTCGCCGAGCTGGGCGTGTTCGGCCTCACCCTGCCGGAAGAGTACGGCGGAATGGCGCTGGGCAAGGAATCGATGTGCATCGTCTCCGAGGAACTCAGCCGCGGCTACATCGGCGTCGGCTCGCTCGGCACCCGTTCCGAGATCGCCGGCGAATTGATCCTCAACAACGGCACCGAGGAGCAGAAAGCAAAGTACCTGCCCAAGATTGCCACGGGTGAGATCCTGCCGACCGCCGTCTTCACCGAGCCCAACACCGGCTCCGACCTCGCGTCGCTCAAGACACGCGCCGTGAAAGAGGGCGATACCTACAAAGTCACCGGCCAGAAGACGTGGATCACTCACCCCGTCCGCGCCGACCTGATGACGCTGCTGGTGCGTACCAACCCCAATGAGAAGGGCTACAAGGGCCTGTCCATGCTGCTCGCCGAAAAGCCGCGTGGCGACGACGCCAATCCCTTCCCCGCTGATGGCATGACCGGCGGCGAGATCGAGGTGCTGGGCTACCGCGGCATGAAGGAGTACGACATCTCCTTCGACGGCTTCGAAGTGCCGGCAGAAAACCTGCTCGGCGGCGCGGAAGGCCAGGGCTTCAAGCAGCTCATGAACACCTTCGAGGCGGCCCGTATCCAGACCGCGGCGCGCGCCGTCGGTGTCGCCCAGTGCGCCATGGATCTGGCGTTGCGCTATGCGCTGGAGCGTAACCAGTTCGGCAAGCCGATTTATTCCTTCCCGCGCGTTGCCAACAAGATCGTCATGATGGCGGTCGAGGTAATGGTCGCCCGCCAGCTCACCTACTTCGCCGCGCGTGAGAAGGACGAGGGCCGCCGCTGCGATCTGGAAGCCGGCATGGCCAAGCTTTTGGGGGCCCGCGTCGCCTGGGCGGCTGCCGACAACGCCCTGCAGATCCACGGCGGCAACGGCTTCGCACTGGAATATCCGGTCTCTCGTGTTCTGTGCGATGCGCGCATCTTGAACATCTTCGAAGGCGCCGCCGAGAGCCAGGCCCAGGTCATTCCGCGGCGTCTGTTGGTGGGCGCGAACTGAGGCACGGACGGGGCGACGCTC
>CAZDNY010000012.1:0-2159 GCA_964506885.1 uncultured Hyphomicrobiaceae bacterium
ATCAGACACGCGGTAATGCCGCAGCGCAGTTCGTACCAAACCGAATAAAGGTTGATCTCGTGGCCGATCCGTTTTCCCTGGCGATAGCGTCGATAGAGATAGTCGGGAAAAATCGTGAAGAGCGAACACAACAGCAGCTCAAGCATTTTTCCCGCCCTCTTTTGAGGTGTCGCTATCGGCACTCTGGTTGGGTGCAGGCGCGGGACTTGTTGTTCCCGCAGGAGCCGCCGTCGCGAGCGGCATGTCTTTCTGGTTCGCCAGCGACCTGAGCGATTTGGCGATGCTGTGCAACGGGCCGAGGATGTCGAACCGGCTCAGATCGGGAACGGTCACGAAAGCGAGCAGGAGGGCGGCGATCCAGAATGCATGAATGTGGGTGAACAGCGAGATGAGCGCGAGGACGGCCACGAGATCGTATTGCAGCCTGTTGTGCACCAGGCGTTCGGGAAGCGAGTGGAGCCATAAGAAGAACACGCCGGCGCCGAGTACGGACAGCACCAAAACGACGGCTGAGAGGCCCATCAGGATGTCGGTTTCGCCGGGTGCGGTAATGAAGGCCGGCAGGTGATGCGTGGCAAGAGGGTGAATGGACTCCATCATCGTTCGCCTTGATAAAAGTGATGCAGGAATTCGCCGGCCGGTGCGGACGCCGCTGTCATGCTGGTCAATCGTAGCTGAAAACCATCCGTACAGTTACTGCCAGACTGCGAGCCTGGGCCGGAACAATGTAGCGGCGTGGTTAAGGAGTTTATGACCGGCGTCATGTTATGGAGCGAGCCGGGCAGCGACAAGCTTTTCGCGGTGACAGCACCTACGATTATCCACGACACTGAGCATGTATCGTGTCCAACCACGCTTGTTGTTTGTCGGCCTGTAGCTGATCGAAGCGGGTGATGCGCCGGTCACGCGCTCGACGCACGACCCATCGGATTGAATTTGCGGGCTGGAGGTTCCAACAGGCCGCTGGCGAAGAGTGACGTCATGAGCCCGGTCACCGGAACATCCCGCGCCATCACCTTCGTCTACGACGGCGATTGTCCTCTGTGCACGTCGGCGGCCATGGCGCTCCGGATCAAGCGCGACTACGGCACCCTCGAACTGGTAAACGCGCGCGATGCCGCCGACGATCCGCACGTCCGCGAGATCACCCGGCGCGGCCTCGACCTCGACGAGGGCATGGCGATCTTCGCGGATGGTCGTGTCTACCACGGCGCCGACGCGCTGCAGTTCATGGCGCGATATGGCGATACACGAAATGCCTTTATGGCAGCAACGCGTTCGCTGTTCTGGTCAAGAAAGCTCTCCGCGCTTGCCTATCCGTGGATGCGGGGCGTTCGCAACTGGCTCCTGCGCCGTCGCAATGTCGCCCCCATCGACAATCTGGGTCTGCGCTCCCAGCCCACGTTCAAGCCGGTTTTCGGTCCCGGCTGGGATGAGCTTCCGCCGGTCCTGCGCGCGCACTATGCGAACCGGCCCTATTGCAATGATGAGGTCGTAGCCGAGGGCGTGCTCGATATCGAATGTCGCGGCCCTTTGCGATTCCTTTCCCCTCTCATGCGCCTGACGGGCCAGATCCCTGCCGTCACCGAGCGCGGCGTGCCGGTCACTGTCCGCTTCCGCAGCGACGTTGACACAAGGGCCTATCACTTCGACCGCACATTCCATTTTTCTGATGGACCCTACCGGTTTCACTCGCGAATGTTCCCTGTCGCCGGCAACGAGGTCATCGAGGTCATGCCGTTTCGCCTCGGCTGGCGCGTCCGCTTCTCATGGGATGGCGAGAAGGTTGTGCTCCGGCATGCCGGCTATGCATTGCGACTGTTCGGTCACCTGCTACCGATGCCTCTTGGCCTGCTGTTGGGCAAGGGTTATGCGGAGGAAACAGCCGTCGACGACGAGCACTTCGATATGATGACACACATCACGCACCCCTGGTGGGGAAGGGTCTATGGCTACAAGGGGCGCTTCAGGATCGTTCAGCGCGTCCAGCATGTTCTTCCAGAGCCGATCTGATGAGCCGGACGTGCGCCGATACGCAGTAATCTGCGCATCTCCAGATGTGATTTCTCCGCCGCCGCGCGCTGGTGTAGTCTGATTTCGCTCAAGCCCAGATGAAGGCGTACTGCCATGACAGACGCATACGCAGGGCATTACCCGAT
>CAZDNY010000012.1:2259-16384 GCA_964506885.1 uncultured Hyphomicrobiaceae bacterium
CATGCCTCGACATCGGCTGCGGCCCTGGCGGCATAACCGCATTGATGGCCGAGCGTTGCGGGCCGTCGGGACGCGTCGTCGGTCTCGATATGGATCCGTACTTTCTCGACGTCGCGCGCAATGAGGCTGCTGCGAATGTCAGTTTCGAATTGGGCGACGCGTACGGTTCTGGGCTGCCGGATGCGAGCTTCGATCTCGTCCACATGCGCTTTGTGGCAAGCACGGCGGGCGACCCGGAGCGTTTGCTGGCCGAAGCCCTGAGACTGGCTAGGCCGGGCGGCGTCATCGCCCTGCAGGAACCAGACGGCACGACACTTAACTGCTATCCGCCGCATCCCTCGTGGGACGCGTTGAAAGCAGCACTTCTAGGGGCTTTCCGCAGCGTTGGTGCCGATCTCACGCTCGCAGGCAGGCTGTATCACGTGATGTGCGGCGCCGGTCTGCGAGATGTCTCGTTTCGGCCGTTTCTGGTGGGCGTACGTTCCACGGACGCGATGGTCGATTATCTTCCCGCCACGGTCGAGTCGCTGCGCGGCACAGTGATCGCCAACGGTCTGCTGTCGCAACCCGAATTGGATGCCGCATTGAGCGCTTGCCGCAAACATCTGGCTGAGCCCGCCACGTCGTTCACGATGTACTGGGTGGCACAGGTCTGGGGGCGCAAGCCGAATTGAAAGGAAGGACGCAGCACACAGGCGACCGCTACTCGTCCTCCACGTCCGGCAGCACTGACGGGTAGACCGATGCGGCCTTGAGGAGATCGCGCAGTTTGCCGGCGCTTACAGGTCCGTTCGTCTTCTCCAGCCACTGCTTGAGAAAGGGCTTGCGTTCAAGCGCGTCCATCAGCATTGCGCGCTTCAAGGCATCTGTGTCGTCGGTGCCGTATTTCCTCTCGAGGGTCTGTCGCAAGGCGCTCTTCGAAAGCGCCTCGTCGAATGCGCTCCAGGCCATCGACAGCTGTCGCGCGTGCCGTGAAGCGCGTTCCTTGTGAAGTGCCGTCAGGAAGGGATGTCCGTAGGCGGCGTCGATCCTGGCTGCGTCCTGTGCACGGTTGTCGAAATAGACGTCCAATGCGCGCTGCCGCTCTGCTTTGCCGGCATCGAGGTCGTAAAGCGTCGCCTCGGTCGCTGTCGAGATGAGATTGCCGCGCAAGATGTCGGGCAGCTGCAAATATGCTGGCAGCTGGATGTTGTAGTGCACGTAGACGAAAGACATCACGGCACCGAAGACAACGCCGAGTACGAATTTGAACATGGCACCCCCCGTCCCTGAAAGACACGTGCAATTGGGGACAGCTTGCCACGATCGCTCCCCTTGTGCAGCCCTCACGCCTGTTGCCCATGGAAAAACCGCCGGCGCGGGAGAACCGTGCCGGCGGCGCTGCAATACGATCAGGTGCTGAAATGTCATAACCTTCGGGTTGAGCGGGAAGACCGGGTTCAGGGTCCGACCAGACCGGCCATGTCGCGTGCCGTAGCGCATGCCTTGCTCGAGCCGCCGGCCACACGGCAGGCCTTCTCAGCGCCACGCTCGATCCGGTCGCGGGCTTTTTCGTAGCCCTTTGCCACCTTGCGCGCACCGTTGAGCACCTTGCGGCAGCCCTTGCCCCGACACGCCTTGTCGATCGACCGGTTGACGAACTTCTTCGCTTTGCTGATGCCCTTGCCGGCCTTGGCGGTCCCTTTGCGCACGCCCCGTGCGGCCTTGCCGACGACCTTGCCGACCTTGCCCCATTTGGCGGACGCTTTCTCGAGCTTGCCGGCACCCTTGCCGATGAACTTCAGGCCCTTCTGCGCCTTGCGCGTCATGCCGGCTTCGGCCGGGGCTGCCGTTGTGATCTGGACTGTCGTTGTGATGGTGGTCGCTGCCAGCAGAGGCAATGCGAGAGCGGCGAGGAAGGGACGGATGCGGGTCAGGAAAAACATAACCAATGAACTCCACCGGAATTGTAGGATTGAAAGATTGCGCCGCCCTCCAGCGCCTCGGCTTGTCGTCGTGTGGTCTGCCTCGTGCAGCCACGTTTCGAACATAGCTTCGCCACGATGAGGCCACGCTGAACGGTGTGTTCAGGCGCCAGTCATGCGGCTGCCAGGAACTTGAAAGTTAACGAGAGCTTATCGTGGGATCCGCGCTAGACGACGGAACGGCCCGCCGCTCGATCACGCCTGGGCGCGCTGAACGCGCGACGATGGCGGTGCCTACGATGTGCGCGGGCTGATCAGCCATGCAATCAGCATGACGAGCATCACCAGAACGGCGGGCCCGAGCGCCAGCCACGAGCCCGCTGCGGCGACCGCTGCCGTTGCCGCGGTGAGAATCGACGCCAGCGCCTCCAGAACGGTCGAGACGCGCGACGCCACCTGCCGCCGGCGGAAGCTTGTGCGCTTGGCCTGCGCGCGGAACCAGAGCTGGATCAGGATTGCGCAGACCGCGCCGGCCATGACGCCGCCCGCGATCACGATCGCGCCGTGCGTCGACACGAACGCCATGGCGGCGACGAACGGCGCCATCACTGCACCGATCAGCACCAGAACGGACACGACTTTGGCCCAGATGAGGGCGCGCGGCCGCACCGGCGCGGTGGCCACCAGGTCGGGCGCGTCCTCTCCCGAGATCGCCAGCCACGCAAGCGCACCGGCAAGCTGGCCGGCCGCCATGACGAGAACCGGGGCCAGGATGGTCTCGACGTTGGTCTTGGCCCCGAAACTCACCCACAGCATCAGCGCTGGTGGGATCAGATAGAGGATCTGCATCAGCGTTTGTGAAACGAGCCAGGGATCGCGCCGCAGCAGGGTCCATTCCTTGTGCACCAGCGCACTGAATGTGGACATGTGTGTAAAGCCGCGCCCGCCCGCCGCCGTGGCATGCGTGTGGCGCGTTTCGGCAACGCCCATGGCCGCGACGACATTGTCACCGAAGGCGTGCGCGCCACGCCGGACAACGCCGGCAAAGAACAGCGCCGCCAGCACGACCATGACGGCGACAGGCACAACGTCTCCCATCGCGGCCTTTGCAGGAAGCCACCACAGACTTGGCGCGTCGGGCAGCCGGTCGATGATGGCCTGCGAGGACAGCAGCGTGAACCGCGACATCGACCCATAAGACAGGATGGCCACGGTCTGGATGCCGATCAGGAACGAGGCGCCGACAACGGCTGCCGTGATCTGCGCGACAAGCCGCGTGCGTTTTGGGCCGACGCGACGGAACAGCACCAAAGTCACGAGCACGGATAGACCGGCAGCAAGTGCGGCCAGCGCTACGATCATGATGTAACCGGCGAGCCAGTGCGGACCATCGAGCCAGGCCGCAACGTTGATGAAGGGCGCCACGATGAGACCCGACATCATGGCCGTCGTGATGACCATGCCTGTGATGCGCACCGCGAACAGGTGCTGCGACGGTGCCGGCGATGACAAAATCAGGTCGAGGTCGTCACGCGCGTAGAACGCGCGCGTCACCTGCTCCAGGGCTTGCGAGAACATCATCGTGAACGTCAGGATGATGCTCATTGCGACGCCGGCCAGCAGCGTAACACCCGACGGGCCTGTGACCGGCAGCAGCGAGCCCAGAACCAGATAGGCGAGCCCATGCAGGCCGAGCGCGAAGACGCACATGCCGACGAGCACGGCGCGGTCTTTCAGCTTGCGCCCGCCCGACATCAGCATCGTCCAGTCGCGCCAGGCAAGCCGTGCTTCGTGGCGTGCGAACCAGGAAAGTGTCGCAGTCCCCGTGCTCATCGTCAGGCGCCCGCGACAGCTGCGATCGCCGGGCGCGCTTGGTCCGTCTCGTCCTCGCTGACGATCTCCAGAAAGATCTCCTCCAGGCTCGAGCCCTTGGCGCCGCTGGAGAAACGCAGGTCCTCCAGCGTCCCTTCCGCGACGAGCCGCCCCTTGGCGATCACGCCGATGCGGTCGGCCATGCGCTCGGCGACCTCCAGAATGTGCGTCGTCATGATGACGGTGACGCCCTTGTCGACGAGGTCGCGCAGGACCGCTTTGACCTGCCGCGCCGAACCCGCATCGAGCCCCGTCAGCGGCTCGTCGAGTATGATCAGCTTCGGCTCGTGAATCAGCGCGCCCGCCAGTGCCACCTTCTGCCGCATACCTTTGGAAAAGCCGCCGCAGCGTTCGTGCGCCTTGGCCGACAGACCCAGCACATCGATCAACTGGTCGGCTTTCGCCCGCGCCACTTCACCGTTCATGCTCCACAACCCGGCGACGAAGGCGAGGTATTCCATCGGCGTCAGTTTGTCGTAGATCATCGGCTCGTCGGGCACCCAGGCGAGCACGCGCTTGGCGGCGATCGGATCTTTCGCCGTGTCGATGCCGCAGATCTCGATCTGCCCGCCATCCGGCTTCAGCAGGCCCGCCACCATGCGCAGCGTCGTCGTCTTGCCCGCGCCATTGGGCCCCAGCAGCGCATAGAACTCCCCGCCCTTGATCGTCAGCGACAGGTCGTCGACCGCCGGCTGATCGAACGTCTTGGCAAGATGGCGGATGGCAAGCGCCGGGACGGCAGCGGCTTTGGACATGAACAGACTACTCACGCATGGCTCATCCCGGCACACCTTTTCGGGGGCGCAGGGACCAGGAACGAAACTCGTGCGCGAGTGTAGTCGAGCCGGGTTGAGGAGGGGTGAAGGCGGAGGCGTCAGGTATGTTACCAGGTGTGCGTCATCGCCGCTGCGCGAGCACGACCGAGGCAATGACGATGGCGGTTGCCACGACCAGCGGTGTCAGCGACACATGCGATGCCGCAGGACCGTAGAAGCGGCGTGTCCGGTCGTCCTGGCCTGCATGCCGGCCGAGCGTGTCGGCCATCACTGCGCCGCGTCGGCCCATCGGAACCGGCCGGCCCGTCGTCGAGTCCTGCGCCGTCTGATGCTCGATCGCCGTGTTGATCTGCGCGCCGAGCAACAATAGCAGCATGCAGACCCAGCCCCACGTCATGAAGCCGATGATGGTGCCGAGCGAACCATAGGCGCTGTAGGTGGAAAATGTCCGCGCATACCAGCCGAACGCGATGGTGAAACCGAGTATCGCCGCGACCGCGAGCACGCTGCCGGGCGTCAGCCAGCGCCACCTGGCAGGTTCCCGGCTCGGCCCCCACCGATAAAGGGCGCCTACGCCCACGACCATGAGCGCCGCCACCAGAACGTTGGAGACAACGGGAACGAATTGGCTCGCGTAGGGTGCGAACCGGTTGAGCGCAGCGGGCAAGGCGATCGAAACACCGAGCGCGAGAATGGATCCGATGACACCGATGAGCGTCATGGCCAGGGCAATTGCGTTCCGCTTGAAGAACGAGCGCTGTTCGGTCTCGGCGTTGACGATGTTGAGCCCTTCGATCAGCGCCTTGGTGGCGCCACTCGCACTCCACAGCGCGACGATGAAGGAGACCGCGACGGTAAGGCCGAGGCGGATGTCCGATTCGGAGACGAGCCGCTTGAGCTGGTCTTCGACGATCGTGCGGGCGTCGCCCGGCAGATAAGGTGCAACCTGATTGATTTGCGATACGACGTTGCTCGCGTCGAATACCAGACCGTAGAGCGCGACGAAAATGGCCAGCAGCGGCACGATCGACAGCAGCAGATAGAAAGTCGCCCCGGCGCTGACGAGAAGCAGCCGGTTGTCGTTGAATCGCTGCCAGATGCGCCAGGCGATATCGCGCCAGCCATCCCGCCCGATCTGTGTCGGGCCGCGTGCCTTTCGTCCTGAACCATCGACCATGAACTCAGCGTGTTCTGCGTGGTTGCATCGCAATCGGGCGAACGGGACGTTCGGCCGTGCGCCGATAGTCCATCGCCAATCCGATAACGCGCCATGTCTGAGTTCGTTCAGATCGTGCGGCCAACGGCCGGCACGCCCGGCCCTGCGCGCTGCATCTGTGCAGCACACGCAGCAACCAGCCGCGAGCGGTCTACTCCGCCGCCTTGCTCGCGTCCGCTTCCAGGCAGTGCAGATACTTCTCCGCCTCCAGCGCCGCCATGCAGCCCATGCCCGCCGCCGTCACCGCCTGCCGGTAGACGTCGTCGGTCACGTCACCTGCCGCGAACACGCCGGGAATATCTGTCGACGCCGTGCCCGGCTTCACCAGGATGTAGCCCGACTCCTTCATCTGCAACTGGCCGTGGAACATCTCCGTCGCCGGCGCGTGCCCGATGGCGATGAACACGCCGTCCGCCTTACGCTCGCTCGTCGCGCCGGTCTTGATGTTCTTCAGCCGCACACCCGTCACCGACTTGGGATCCTTGTCGCCGGTGATCTCGTCGATGACGCTGTCCCAGACGACCTCGATCTTCGGGTTCTTGAACAGGCGGTCCTGCATGATCCGCTCGGCGCGGAATTCATCACGCCTGTGCACCACCGTCACCTTCGAGGCGAAGTTGGTGAGGAAGATCGCTTCTTCAACCGCCGTGTTGCCGCCGCCCACCACGATCACCTCCTTGCCGCGGTAGAAGAAGCCGTCGCAGGTTGCGCAAGCCGACACGCCGAAGCCCTTGAAGAATTCCTCCGACGGCAGCCCGAGCCAGCGCGCCTGTGCGCCGGTGCAGATGATCAGCGCATCGCACGTGTAGACATCGCCGCTGTCGCCTTCCAGCCGGTAAGGCCGCGCCCTGAGATCCACCTTGGAGATATGGTCCATGACGATCTCGGTGCCGACGTGGCGCGCCTGCGCCTCCATCTGCTCCATCAGCCACGGCCCCTGGATCGCCTCGGCGAAGCCCGGATAATTCTCGACGTCGGTCGTGATGGTGAGCTGCCCGCCCGGCTGGATGCCCTGGATCAAGAGCGGCTTGAGCATCGCCCGCGCGGCATAGATCGCGGCGGTGTAGCCGGCCGGCCCCGAGCCGAGGATCAGGACTTTCGAATGGCGCGGGCTGGACATTTAGCTTCTCCTTGGGCGGATCGGACGGACTCGGCGCAAATTGGCGCGCAGGGCCGCTAAAGTGGGCGTGCGGGATGAGAACGTCAACGCCGTGCGGCCACAGGTCCACGGTCGAAATGCGTTGCGCGTCGGCAACGGTTCGGCAGCAACCAGAAGCGGTGCGCCATATGGAATGGTCAGCGCATCGATGGGGAGCGTATGAATAGCAAATCGCTGCCAACGAGGTTTGATTTGTCGTCTTCATTAAATCATTGTTTTTGCGGAGCTTTACGTTCGATTGCCGGGTTGGCGGCGGGCCTCGCTGCGTCGTCTGCGCTGGCAAGTTCCGCGCTCGCCGGCGGCTTCGGTGACCTTGGGGCCGGCTGGAGCGACATCGAGGTCGGCGGAATGGTCTTCGTCAGGCCGAAATACGAGGGTGCGAAGGAGTACGAAGTGCTCCCCGTGCCGAGCATTGCGCCGTCCGGCAATGCGGACAGTCGCATGGTCCGTTTCAGGGGCATCGACGACCTGCGATTTAACCTGCTCCACCGTTACGGCTATGGCTTCGAGGCGGGCCCCCTCGTCGGTTATCGCTTCGGCCGCGACGAGGACGACGCCGACCTGCTCGACGGCATCGGCGATGTGAACGGCGGTCTCATCCTTGGTGGCTACGCGGGCTATCGGTTCGGCACGGTCATGCCGTTTGTCTCCTACCATCATCAGGTGACCGGCGATGATACCGGCGGGATCGCACGGCTGGGCGTCGAAACGCGCCTTCCGCTGGCCGATCGGCTCGATGTCGTCGCCGTTGCTGGTGCCACCTGGGCCGATGACGACTACATGCAATCTTTCTTCGGCATTACGACTGCCCAGAATGCCAGTTCCACTGCCGGGTTGGCGATTTACGATGCCGATAGCGGCTTCAAGGACATCTACTTCGCGCTGGCTGCGAGCATGCCCATCTCCGAGCGCTGGACTCTGAAGCTCGCCGGCCGTTATGCGCATCTCCTGGGCGATGCAGCCGACAGCCCTGTCGTCGAGTCCGAAAGCCAGTGGAGCGGCGGCATCGGCCTCACATATCGGTTCAGCACGGGGCGCTAGCGCTCCGGCGTCATGCGGTAGCGCCATCAAACCGCGCTCCGATCGGCGAAGCGACAGAGCGTAGCTCGCGCTTCGGCGCGAATCGGCAACGCAAAACAAGCAATGAAGGGCGGGTTAGGCGCGCAGGAATGCGCAGCCATTCCTAGCACCATAACCCGCCGCCACAAGTTCAGACGGCGCAATGGCTGGCCTCGCGTTCAGAGCGGTGTATTACGGCGTTGAAGAATTGCCTAATGCACCCGACGTACTCACACGAGGTGGATGTCTCCCTGGATCAGATAGCCTGCCGCATGCTCTACCGTGATCACAGCGTCTTCATAGCCGATGACGACGTTGCGGCCGACGATATCGAATGAGATGTCGTTGAAGTTGGCGGCGTCTTCCGTCTGCCAGTGGCCGTCGATCACGATCTGGTCGGAGTACTTCGTCCAGTCCTTGATCGTGTCGTGACCGGAGAAGGCATCGAAGTAGAACGTGTCTCCGTCCGCGCCGCCGTAGAGAATGTCGTCATCGGCGCCGCCAAGAATATGGTCCTGCCCAGCCAGGCCGTTGATCGTATCGCGACCTGCACCGCCGAACAGGAAATTGGCGACGCTGCTGCCGGTGATCGTATCGGCACCCGACCCGCCGCGGACGTTCTCGATGCTGTTGAGCGTGTCAGCGACGACTTGCGCGCCGGTTGCGTAGCCTCGCGACAGGTCGACAACGGTCGACGACGTCATGGCGCTGAAGTCGTAGGTGTCCTGGTCGCCGCCGCCCAGGATGCGATCCTTGCCGCCCGAAGCGATGAACGTATCGTTGCCGCCTTCGCCGATCAGCGTGTCAGAGGCATTGCCACCTGTGATGGTGTCGGCGCCGCCGTCGCCATTGAGCGTCAGGGCGTAATTGACGTTGCTGCCGTCGATGACGTCGCCGAAGCCGCTTCCGCGAACATATTCGACGAGGGTGTTCTCAAGGGTGAGCGCGACGGCGGATGAAGATGGATCCGTGATGACGCGATCGTAACCTTCGCCGCCATTGAGCCACTCGAAGTCTGCGACCGGAATAGTATCTTCCGCATCGATGCGAATGTAGTCGTTTCCGCTGCCGCCCGAGAACCTGTCCGATCCTGACCCGCCCCACAATTCGTCATTGCCTTCTCCGCCATAGAGAGAATCCTGGCCGTCATCACCGAATATCTTGTCGTTTCCGCCTTCACCCTTGATGGTGTCGCTGCCCGCAAGTCCGACAAGCCGGTTGTCCGCTTCGTTGCCGGTGATCTCGTCATTGCCCGTTCCGCCCTGGGCATTCTCGATGACAACCTTGTTGGCGATGGTGTAGCCGCCGAGAACGCCGTCCGCGTTGCTGAGTTCTCCGCCGCCCTTTGGGCCAACCAGCGTCGCGGCCTGTAGATTGATCGTCGCGTCCTTGTTTCCGTAATAGGCGATCGTATCTGTGCCGCGCGTATCCCAGATGCAGGACCAGAAGGTACCCGGCGCATTGTTGTCAGGAAGAACATAGACGTCGTTGCCGTCATTGTGCGTCGTGTTCGCACCGTCCATCAGTTGCAGCGCCGCGATGTCGTAGGCCATGGGACCTGCGGTGGCGCCGAAGTTCGGACTGTGGAGGGGAATCGGATTTCCGAAGAGGTCGTAACCTGAGATGACATTGTAGGACATTAAGGTGTTGAGCGAGTTGTTGGAGCCGTCCCCCATGTCGCCGGCGCTCGTGACGCCGGGCCACGTTGAACTGCAAGCGTCGTCGTCGTGCGGATGTGCCAAGCCGAGCGCGTGCCCGATCTCGTGCAGGACCAGCCATCCTGATTGCCCGCCGGCGGCGAGCCCCAATGTCGTCCACTCCGGGATTGTTCCTGCCCATAGGTCATCGACGTCGTAGTGACCTTCATTGGCCCCCCAAGCGTCGGGATAGTGATGCCAACCGTCCGCCCAGCTCGGATCAAGTTCCTTGTCCTTGTATTGGACGAAGTCCGCCTCGCTTTCCTTGGCCAAGACGAAGTCGATGTTGGCGACGGCCTCGATCGACTCCAGGATCTTCATGAATGACTGGATCTCCCACAGCTGCCAGTCGCCGGCGGTGCCGTCGCCCGAAAACCCGATCTTGAGTTCGAGGGGGTCTCCGCCCATTCGGCTGCCATCTGTCCAACGTGAATCGCCGATGATGGCTTTGAGGTAGGGGTTACCGCCGCGGTATTCGAAACTCTCGTCGTAAGCCATGGTCTGCCGATCCTTCCTCACTGATGTTTCGGTCCGCCGCGCATGTCGGCGGCCCGTTCAGCCGTCTGTCGCAGGCAGAAGTCGGAAGGTTCATGGATGATCTGGTCGCTGAGCTCGGGTGTGATCAGGCATGGCCGAACGAGGGATGGGCCCAGAAAGCCGGTCGTTGACACGCAGCTGGCATTCGTACGACCGCACTTGACCTTAGAATTGGGAAGGCCTTTAGTTTGTGAAGTCATTGAACGGAAGGTATGCACACCGCGACAAATATCTGTACCGCACACATTAAAAAGGAGTTCATTGCCATGATGTTTTCACTTCGCTCCCTCGGGCGCGGCCCCGTGCCCGCAGGTCGTTGGGCCCGCCTTCTCACCCGTGGCGGCTTCGTCACCACAGCACTCGTGTCAACGCTGCTCGGCACCACGGCGTCGTCAGCCAATGATCAGCAGTTCCGCAACATCTTCTTTTCGAATGGTTACGGCTACTGCGACGCTCGCAAGCTCGCCAAGGTGTATCGGACGTCGCCGTGGGCTGCGAAGGCGATCGCCGGCCGCAAGATTGCCGCCGGTCACATCGGGCGCGTGCGCCGACAGTGGTCCAGGGGCGTGCGAATTTTCCGGCGCAATGGGTTGCAGTGTGGTTACGGGAGCCTTCAGAACGACAGTCGACGGTTTGCCTATAACGACGCGGAGCGCATAGCCCACCTGTGGCGCGATGGCACCAAGTCGGGCTGGCCGCTTTCAAACGGCTAATCACACAGATCGATCTCCCGGCTGGACCACAAAACGAAATCCTGACAGTTCCCTTTTTTTGGTCCAGCCGGGGGGCGAAACTGCGTTGCTCCGCGAGTCATGAGCTATGAGTGTTGAACTGCCCTGCAATCACCAGGCGGACACGGCCGCTATTTGGAAGACAGGTCTCGAAATCGAGTTGCTGGCACCGGCTGGTAGATCGCGCGCAAACCTTGCTGAAGCGATTGCCGAGCGACTTGGCGGAAAAACCACCCGAATATTCTATCCGCAATCCGAGTTCAGCCGTCTCGACAATGCGCCTATCTTCGAGAATCTCACGCTCGGCTACGATGTTCTTGGGCGCGAGGGTGAGCTGATCGCACGCTGCGTTGACGACCTCACCATCGTCGACGATTTGGCCGCGGCTGCCGCCCCAAAGCCCGGTTGGTATCGCATCGTCTCTGACGATCGACGTTGGATCAATCTCGCCGCCCGCTTATGCGATCCATCCGAGCCGGCCGAAACCGTACTCGATCCGCTCGCCCGCTTGTTCGCAACCCAGCCGCTGCGTGCCGACGGCGATTTCGTCCGGATTTGCGATCAGGAAGGCGCCTCGGTCGCCATGTGCGCACCATTGCCGGGCGAGCGGGAGAGGCCGTGCGAGCTGATCACCGCGCCGCTGACTGTCAATCGCGAGGTCACGTTGTCAGGCCTCCTTTCAATTGCGCGCCAGGAGGGCTTCACTGTTCCGGCAGAGTCGGCAACACATATCCACTTTGACGGTCGACGGCTGGCCTCATCTGGAGTGATCGCAGCTTTGGTTCGCGTGTTCGGCACCTATCGCCAGGAACTGCGCGATCTGGTGAAGACCAACCCGCGCTGCGTCCGCCTGGGAGACTGGCCGTCCAAGGTCTACCGCACCGTCGCCGCTGACGATTTCGATGGCCTGTCCTGGCAGCAGGCAGCGCAGCGTTTGAGGGAAACGGGAGCCTTGAAATACTGCGATTTCAATTTCGTCAATCTTCTCGCGGGTCTTCCAGGCAAATTCACATTTGAAGTCCGCATTCTACCCGGCTCCCTCGACAGCGAATTCATCTTGAATTGCGTCGCGCTGTTCGAGGCGCTTTTGAAGCGCTGCGCTGGTTCCCCCCAATCGACCAGAAAGTTGCCTGCGAAGCTGCAGGATTTCTTGACCGAAACAGACCTGAGTCCGGGGAACCGGGCATATTGGACGGCCTGCATGCAGACGGCCCCGCGGCGAAAGCGCTTTTGGCGATAGCAGGCCGTGCGGAAAAGGGACCGTATACCGGCCCGCCCGTGTTGAAGTCGCGCGCTCGGCGCCACCCCACCCCACTCGACAAACACGCGGACTTCGGCTATTCACCCGCCAACAACAATTTCCCGTTAGCTGGGATGCCCGGAAAACCGGGCCGCACGAGCCGCTCCCGCCCATCCGCAAGGACTGGGGCAGGGCCCTGCGGCTCCTCTGCTTTGATGAACAAAATCAAGGACTAAAGAACATGGATATCATCAAAGAGCTCGAGCTCGAGCAGATCAAGTCGATCACCGCCAAGCGCGGTGTTCCCGAGTTCGGCCCCGGCGACACGCTGAAAGTCATGGTCAAGGTGGTCGAGGGTAACAACACCCGTAACCAGGCTTACGAGGGCGTTTGCATCGCCCGCTCCGGCGGTGGCATCAACGAGAGCTTCACCGTCCGCAAGATTTCCTACGGCGAGGGCGTCGAGCGCGTCTTCCCGATCTACTCGCCCTTCATCACCTCGATCGAAGTCATCCGCCGCGGCAAGGTCCGCCGCGCCAAGCTCTATTACCTGCGTGGCCGCCGCGGTAAGTCGGCCCGTATCGTCGAGCGCACCGATGCCCGCGCCCGTCGCCTCAACGCCGCCTGGAAGGGCTTCAAGAAGCCCAAGGGCGAGGCCGAGGATCTGACGCAGATCAACGGCATCGACGCCGACATGATGTCCCGCCTGAAGCAGCTCAACTGCTTCAAGCTGGAGCAGATCGCCAACTTCTCCGATGAGGACATCGCCAACGTCGACGAGTTCCTCAAGCTCGACGGCCAGATCGAGAAGGATGACTGGGTCGGCCAGGCGCAGCGCATCATCGCCGAAGCCTCCGCCGCCGAAGCCAAGGCCGAGCAGGACGCCGCCGAAGCCGCCGCCGCCGAAGCCGCGGCCAAGGCCGCCGAAGCGGAAGGCGAAGCCAAGGGCTGAGCGCTTCCCGCCATACAATCCGGAATGCAAAACGGCGGGCCCATGAGCCCGCCGTTTTCTTTTGGCCCCCGCTTGGCCTTGCCCGGGCCAAGTCAACGAACGCGCCGCTGCGAAAAAAAAGCGGCGGACCATTGGCCCGCCGCGTTCAATCTCGTTCCGTGCGCGCTCGCCGCTGATACGAGAGCGGCAGCCGCCCGTTGGCCTTACTCCACCACCGTGAACTCGATGCGGCGGTTCTTCGCGCGCCCGTCGGCGGTTGCGTTGGACGCGACCGGCTTTTCCTGGCCGTAGCCCACCGCCTCGACTCGCTCCGTGGCAACGCCCGCGCCGGTCAGGTAGTTGGCAACAGCCTGCGCGCGCTTCTCCGACAGCGACTTGTTGAACGACGCCCGGCCGGTCGAGTCGGTATGACCCTCCACCCGGATGCGGCCCTTCGAACAGCCCTTCGCGACCTTCGCCAGGGAGTCGAGGGTCGCATTGGACTTGGCGCTGAGGTTGGCGCTGCCCGATGCGAACAAGATCACGCCTTTTGAAGCTGCGTCACGAAGCTTGGCTTCACAGTCGGCCGCTTCCGCGGAGCGCTGGGCAGCAGGCGCAGCCGCAGCGGGGGTGCCCTTCGACGGCTCCGTGCCCCAGCTCTCGCGCTCGGCCAGAAGCTTCTTCATGGCCTCGTCGATCTGGCCCTGTGGCACCGGGGTCAGCTGCGGTGCAGGGCTCGCCTGCAGCGCATGCACGGTCGGCTCGCCGGTAAAGCCCTTGGGCACCTTGAAGTCGCCTGACGGCAGCGGCGACTTGGCCCCCGCCGCCAATGGCGCGGCGACCTTCTTGGGTGCCGCACCTTTGCCCCAGGCTTCGCGCGCGGCGATCAGATCGGCCGTGCTTGTGGTCGGCAGGATGGCATAGCCGCCACCCGAACCACCGCCCTTGGACGGCTCCGTGCCCCAGCTCTCGCGCTCGGCCAGAAGCTTCTTCATGGCCTCGT
>CAZDNY010000013.1:0-7846 GCA_964506885.1 uncultured Hyphomicrobiaceae bacterium
GGCCTTCGGCCAGTGTGATGCGGACATCGGAATCACGGATATCGAGTGATTCAACGCCGCCCGTGTCGATCATCGTGATGCCGCTGGCCGGTTCGCGGCACCGCTTCAGCAAGGCGTCGACGAGGGGGGTGTTGGGAACGTTGTAGCCGAAATCCGGACGGCCGATCTCCTGCGCGCGGAACGTGACTTCAGGAGCGCGCAAGAGCGCTTCGCGGTCATCTATGATGCGGATTGCGGCGAGCGGTGCACATTGCGGACGCAACTCGTCCCAGCAGCCGAGGTTGGCCAGCATAGCTATGGAGCCTGGAAACAGGGCGGCGGTGCGCATATCCGGCCGGTCGCCGGCCGGTCTGTGCGGCGGCGCGGCGATTGCCACCTTTTGTCCCGTGCGGGCGAGCGCCAATGCGGCGGCAAGACCGGCGGGCCCTCCGCCGACAACGACGGCATCGAATTGGGGGGCTGGAGAATCAGGCGCCGGAACGCGTGGGGCTGTCGCAGCGGGCATTTTTGCCTCGAAGGGTTGCGCGTCAATCGGGCGCGTATCCGCGCGTCGCGGACGGCCCTATCGACATCTTACGATGGCACAGCTACGCGGAACCAGCTTTGCGGCGCAGCAAAATGTCGTGACGGCTTGCGGACGATGCCGGATGTTCCTGGTTGCCCGGTCGGTGCGACGCAATGTCCGCGAGCTGGAGGGCCTGGACCACCGTGCGGCGGGCGAGGCCGGAGCTGTGGCCGGCTGACACGGGACTCACGGTCCTGGCAACGGTGCAAAGCGCAGAATTTGTGGACAAAAAGTGACCGAATTCTGGAGTGGCAACTTATTGAAGCGATGTGGGTTTGCGGCCACATTGCAGAGCAACAACACTCAGGCGAGGAAATATTCATCAGGGCTTAACCATAAGCGATTGATGCTTGAGCTTCCTGGTGCGAGGCAGCATGTTCACAGCGAACACGCGTGCCGCGTTCAGGGCCTGTGAGGTTCCGACGATGAAATTGGGTCAAATTCTGGTGGCAGGCGCTGCGTTGATGGCTGTTTCGACGGCCGCCGCGGCGTTTCAGGAGCAGCAGGGCGGCGCCGTCGCGACGCCTGGGCAGTCTGCGCCGGCCGCCGAGTCCGCCAAGCAACCCGACGTGAAGTTCTCGACTCCGGACGGTCTGGCCGGTGGTTCGAAGGGCACAGAGGTGCGCATCCCGGGTTTGGGTAAGCTGGGTGTGCTTCCCAAAATGGACTTCGGGCTCGAGCTTCTCTATGGCGCTGCCTCCGAACCGAAGGCGGAGGCGGTGCAGCCCGGGACGACGTCCGAGGATAGCGATCTGCGGATTCGCGGTACTGTGAAGCATCGCTTTTGACGCGCGCTCGCAGCCAGTACTAAGCGTCACAGGGGAGCCGGCAGGCTCCCTTTTTCGTTGGCGAGGTACGTTGTGATGCTTTCCTGAAGTCCCGACAAGCACGATGAGGCATGAGGTGAAGCTGGCAGGATTTGCGGTACATCTGTTCACGGGGCTGGGTGCCGTGTGCGCCTTGTTCGCGGTCATGGCTGTGATGGAAGGCGCCATGGCGACTGCTTTCCTATGGCTTGGTCTCGCCTTTCTGATCGATGGTGTGGACGGGCCCATCGCGCGGGCGGTCCAGGTCAAGCAGCATCTGCCACGGTTCAGCGGCGAAACGATCGACCTTGTCATCGACTATCTCACCTACGTCTTCGTTCCCGTGCTGCTGTTGATGTACGGGGGGCGGTTGCCGGAGGGGTACGTCTACGCGCTGGCAGCGCTGATTCTGCTGTCATCGCTGTTTCATTTCGCTGACACACACTCCAAGGCTGGCGATCTCGCCTTTATCGGATTTCCGGCAATCTGGAACATTGTCGCGTTCTATGTGTTCGCGCTCGACCTGGGAAAGGGCGCAACGACCCTTCTGATTCTCGTGTGTGTGGTCGCCACATTCTTTCCGCTGCATTGGGTGCATCCGGTGCGGGTTGCGCCGCTTCGTCCGCTGACGATGGCGTTGACCGTGGTGTGGGCGATTGCAGCTTTGGTTACGGTCCTGAATGGATTTCCGGCAGATATCTGGCTGCAGGCCATTTTCCTGGTTGTCGCGGCATACGGGCTCGGCATTACGGCATGGCTATCCTGGCGCGGGGGACAAGCGGCCAAAGATGCCGACTGACGGGCGAGCCTGATTGCCGCGCTCGGGTGTGCGGAGTTGACGAGGGCGGGCGGTTGTTGCGACCTTAGTTTCCGGTTTGATCCTGACAACCGGCCGGGCCGCACGATTGGTGTCGCGCACGGTCTCATCCTGCCCCGCAACATGTTCCTCGCTTGCCTCCGGATATGACGCTTCCTGACCCGCCTGCGCCGGCGCAAATTGCCCTGTTTCTCGATTTCGACGGCACGCTGGTGGATCTTGCGGACCATCCCGAGGCGATCGTCATCGAGCCGGCGATGGTGGCGACGCTCGAAACGCTGAGCAAAGCGACGGGCGGTGCATTGGCGATCGTCACGGGACGCGACATCGCCAATATCGATCGTTTCCTGGATCCGCTGGTGCTGCCGATTGCCGGAATCCATGGCCTCACGCGGCGCGATGCGGCACGCAAGGTGTATCTGCCGCCCGACGGTGATGCGTTCCTCGATGCTGCCGAGCGGGCTCTCGTACCGTTCGCTGAACGCGAAAGAGGCGTGCTGGTGGAGCGTAAGATGGCCAGCATCGCCCTGCATTTCCGCGCGCGGCCCGAACTGGAGGGCGAATGCATCGCGCGGCTGGAGACCTTGGCGAAGGATTATTCGGGAATCGAGATCAAACGGGGCAAGATGGTCGTGGAGGCCAAACCCGATCACGCGCACAAGGGCACCGCCATCGCAGACTTCATGGCCGAGCCACCGTTCAAGGGCCGCATGCCCGTGTTTGCGGGCGACGACGTGACCGACGAGGATGCATTCCGCGCCGTCAACGATCTTCACGGAATATCGATCAAGATCGGTGACGGGCATACGAGCGCCAAACATCAAGTCGCGCATCGCGCAGACTTCATTGCATGGCTTGGCCGCATGGCAGGGATCGACGGATAGCGGGGACAACGTGGGCAATCTCAATCTCGGCCTGATTGGCAACTGCAGCATCTCCGCGCTGATCGACGAGCGCGCGCATGTGGTCTGGAGCTGCCTGCCCAGGTTCGATGGCGATCCGGTGTTCCATGCCTTGCTCGGTTCGCCGACTGACGCCGCCGAGCAGGGTGTCTTTGCCATCGATCTGGAGGATGTGCAGGAGACCGAGCAACATTATGTTGCCAACACGGCGGTGTTGAAAACGACGCTCACCGGCCGCTCAGGTGTCATCGAGATTACCGATTTCGCGCCGCGCTTCAAGTGGCGCGGACGATCCTTTCGTCCGCAGATGATCGTGCGGCGGGTGCGGCCGGTGTCGGGCAGTCCGCGCATTCGCATCCGCGTGCGGCCGCGTTTCGAATACGGTGCGATCGCGCCGACGCTGACCTTCGGCTCAAATCACATTCGCTATTGCGGCGACGGGCAGACCCTGCGTCTGACCACGGATGCGCCGATCGATTACGTCATGGGGGAAGTCTCGTTCCTGCTCGATGACGAGATCAATCTGATCCTCGGGCCAGATGAAACGCTGGCCGACGGCGCGGTCGAAACCGCCAAGTCTTTCGAGGAGCGCACGACGGCCTATTGGCGGTCATGGACTCACCGTCTGGCACTGCCATTCGAATGGCAGGATGCGGTGGCGCGCGCTGCGATCACGCTCAAGCTGTGCAGCTACGAGCCGACCGGTGCGGTGGTGGCGGCCATGACGACGAGCATTCCCGAGGCACCGCATACCCAGCGCAACTGGGACTATCGCTTTTGCTGGGTGCGCGATGCGTTCTTCGTGGTGCGCGCGCTCAACAGTCTGGCTGCGGTGCGCACGATGGAACACTATGTGCGCTGGCTCATGAACGTGGTGGCGCAATCGGAGCGCGGCCGGATACAGCCGGTCTACGGGATCGGTCTGGAGAGCGAACTCGTGGAACGGTTCGCAGGCCATCTGCCCGGTTATCGCGGCATGGGGCCCGTGCGGATCGGAAATCAGGCCTACGAGCACGACCAGCACGACACCTACGGCAACATCATCCTGGGCGCGTCGCAGGCATTCTTCGACAAGCGCCTGTTCATGTCGGTGGGCGAGACGGAGTTCGTTCGTCTGGAGGCCGTCGGTGAGCAGGCTTTCGCGCTGCACGACAAGCCGGACGCTGGCTTGTGGGAGCTGCGCTCGCGGGCGCGGGTTCATACCTCGTCTTCGGTGATGTGCTGGGCGGGTTGCGACCGGCTGGCGAAGATCGCAGGCCACCTGGGGCTGACGGAACGGGCGCGCGTCTGGAACGAGAAGGCGGACAAGATTCGCGCGGTCATCCTGGAACGGGCGTGGTCGGACAAGCGCGGCGCCTTCGTGGAAAGCTTCGGGGGCGAGACGTTGGATGCCAGCGCGCTGCTGATGGGCGAGGTGGGTTTCATCGCGGCTGATGATCCGCGTTTTGTCTCGACCGTGGAGCAACTGGAAAAGGTTCTGGCGCGCGGACCCTTCATGCTGCGCTACGAGGAGGCCGACGATTTCGGCGTGCCAGAAACCGGCTTCAACATCTGTGCGTTCTGGAGGGTGGATGCGCTGGCGCGGATCGGACGGCGATCTGAAGCACGTGCGATCTTCGAAGAGCTGCTGGCAGCGCGCAACCCGCTCGGCCTGATGTCGGAAGACACCGATTTCAATGACCACACACCGTGGGGCAACTTTCCGCAAACCTATTCCATGGTGGGGATCATCAACGGGGCAATGCGTCTGTCCAAGTCCTGGGAGGAAGGCACATGAACCGCTTGATCGTTGCCTCCAATCGCGTGGCCGATCTGGAGAAGAGCGTGCAATCGGGCGGTCTTGCCGTTGCGCTGGGAGACGCGCTGCGCGAGGCGCGCGGGCTGTGGTTCGGCTGGGATGGCAAGATCCGGGACGATGCCACTCCTTACGGTGTCGAGATCATGCAGCATGGCAGCGTGCGCACGGCGACGGTGCCGCTGACGGCGCGCGAGTACGAGGATTACTACGTCGGGTTCTCCAACAACATCCTATGGCCGGCATTTCACTACCGGCTCGACCTGGCGAAGGTGAACCCGAACTACGTGGAAGGCTATCGGCGGGTCAACCGGCGCTTTGCTGCGTCGTTGTCGGCTCTGCTGGAGCCCAGCGACCTCGTCTGGGTGCATGACTACCATCTCATTCCTTTGGCAGCCGAGTTGCGCGCGCTCGATGTGCGCCAGCGGATCGGGTTCTTCCTGCACATCCCGTTTCCTTCACCCGATATCTTCCTGGCGGTGCCTGAGCATGCCTGGCTGGCCCGGTCGCTGTTCTCCTATGACGTGCTGGGCTTTCAGACCAAGTCGGACAAATCCAACTTCCTGCGCTATGCCACCGAACATATCGAAGGCGAGATGATTGGCGACAACCAGGTGCGTGCGTTCGGACGCACGATCACCGTCGAGGCATTTCCGATCGGTATCGACGTGGATGCATTCTATGCGATGGCCCACACGCAGCAGGCCGACGAGCAGATCGAGCGTTTGCAGCGTCGCAGCATCACGAGCGTGCAGATCCTGGGCGTCGACCGGCTCGATTACACGAAAGGGCTGCCGGATCGATTGCGGGCGTTCCGCCGGCTGCTGGAGCTATACCCGGAGAATCGCAAGACCGTAACCATGATGCAGATTGCGCCGCCGACGCGCGAGGACGTGGCGGCCTATGCGGAAATCCGGCAGGAACTGGAGGGACTTTCGGGTGCCATCAATGGCGAGTTCGGCGATTTCGACTGGACGCCGGTGCGCTACATCCACCGGCCGGTGCCGCGCGACATTCTGGCGGCGCTCTATCGCGGCAGTCAGGTCGGTCTGGTGACGCCATTGCGGGACGGCATGAACCTGGTGGCGAAGGAGTACGTTGCTGCGCAGGATGCCGACAATCCGGGTGTGCTGGTCCTGTCGCGCTTCGCCGGCGCCGCAGAGGAGCTCGATGCTGCGCTGATCGTCAATCCCTATGACACGGAAGAGGTTGCGGTGGCGCTGCAACGCGCCTTGCGCATGCGGCTCGACGAACGGCGCGAGCGTTACGAGGCGCTGATCAAGCGGGTGCGCGAGCACGATGTGGCGAACTGGCGGGAATCGTTCCTGTCTGCGCTTGGTCAATCGCACGGCGCGGGGGGGAGCCCGACGTGAGCCTGCCACTGCTTCTCGCGGACGTCGGTGGAACGAATGCGCGCTTCTGCCTGAGCAAGCGGGGCGGCCAGCTCGCCGATGTGCGGGCGTTGCGGGTGGCGGCGTACCAGACGTTCGCGCAGGCCCTTTCGGCCTACCTCGATGAGGCTGGAACGGATGTTCTGGGCGGTGTGCGCATCGCAGCGGCCGGCCCGATTGCCGATCGACGCGTCACCTTGACGAATGCGCCCTGGACGATCGATGCCGACGCGATTGCGCAGGCCGCAGGGGCGCCGGTGGAACTGTTCAACGACCTGGAGGCCGTCGGTCATTTCCTGCCGCATGCGGGCAACGACGATGTGGTCGCGATCGGCGGCGCGTGGCGGATTGGCGCGCCGCAGACGCGGATTGCCGTCAACGTCGGGACCGGCTTCGGTGCGGCGGCGGCGCATTTCGATCGGCGGTCGGGCTGGGTCGTCACGCCGAGCGAACCCGGGCACATGTCCTTCAATGCGAGCGGTGCGGATGCGCTTTGCGGTGGCTCGGGCGGCTTGAGCACGGGCTTGGTATCGCTAGAAGATCTGCTCTCCGGCGCGGGCGTGGTCGATGCCTATGCGCGCGCCGGCAAGACGCACGACGGCGGGGCGAGGACAGCCGCGTCCGACGTTTTCGCCAATGCGGATCACGATCGGGCTGCGCGCGATGTCGTGGACCTGTTCACGCAGGCTTTGGGCGCGAGTGTCGGTGATCTCGTTCTTGCGCATGCCGCCTGGGGTGGTGCGTTCCTGTGCGGCAGTGTTGCGGCTGGCTGGCAGGCCACCGGTCAGGGCGACCTTTTCCGTCGGGCATTTTCCGCCAAAGGCAAGATGGCGGCACGCATGACAGAAGTTCCGACGTGGCTGCTCGTGGTCGACCAGCCCGCACTCCTCGGGCTCAGCTACGCATCGATTTGAGTGCGATGGCGGTTGTGCCGATGCCTCTTGCGCGCGTGGAACCTTGTCTGTGCGGTGGCGTTTTTCACTCAAGACGGTCTGCGCTTGCCTGCTGTCCAGGTCGGATTGCGCCTAAGCCTTGTGCAATATTGCCTGCTTGGTGCCCAACAAATGGACTGGCGAATTTATGGGCATGCGGTTTAAGCTTATTACGGCGGCACTGTTCGAACCGCCGGCTCATTCGAATTGATCAACTGTTCCCATGACAAAACCATCGGCAGTGTTGGAGACCGGCGAAAAAGGCCTTCTGAGTTCGTATTCTCCGGCGCCTTATTATTGCGAGCTACTCGGTGCCCCTGGCGCCGACGAGGTCAAGTATCCGGAATTGACCAAGCTGCTTTCCAGTCTGAACCGGGAAGACGTGGAGGCGCGCGCTGCCGAAGCTACGGGTGAACTGCTCGACCTGGGCATCACGTTTACGGTCTACACGGACAAGGACGCGATCGATCGCATCCTACCGTTCGATGTTATCCCGCGTGTTATATCGGCGCGAGAATGGGAAACCATCAATGCCGGTGTCGTGCAGCGCGTGAAGGCGCTCAATCTGTTCTTGTACGACATTTATCACGACGCCAAGATCCTCAAGGATGGTGTCGTTCCCGAAGACCTCATACTGG
>CAZDNY010000013.1:7856-16219 GCA_964506885.1 uncultured Hyphomicrobiaceae bacterium
TCGGTAATGCCAACTATCGCGCGGAGATGCGCGGCTACGAGCCGCCGTGCGGCACTTACGTTCATATCGCGGGCGTCGACCTCATCCGCGATGGAAGCGGTGAATTCCGTGTCCTGGAAGACAACGCACGCACGCCGTCGGGCGTTTCCTATGTGCTGGAAAACCGCAACCTCATGCAGCGCGATTTCCCCGACCTGCTCGAGGGCGTGTCGGTGCGGCCGGTCTCAGACTACGGTGCGCGCCTGCACGACAAACTGTGCGAGGTTGCCCCGAGAGGTGCTGGGCTCGATCCGCAAGTGGTGCTGCTGTCTCCGGGCATCTACAACTCCGCCTATTTCGAGCACATCTTCCTGGCGCGGCAGATGGGTGTTCCGGTTGTCGAAGGTCGCGATCTCATCGTGGAGAGCGACGACCGCGTCTACATGAAGACGATTGCCGGGCTGCGGCGCGTCGACGTCATCTATCGCAGGATCGACGACGCGTTCCTCGATCCGGAATGCTTCAATCCCGAAAGCCTGCTTGGCGTTCCCGGTCTGATGCGCGCTGCGCATGCCGGCAACGTGACGCTGGCGAATGCGGTCGGCAACGGGGTTGCCGATGACAAGGCCGTCTATGCCTACATGCCGCGGATCATCGAGTACTATCTGTCCGAGCGGCCGGTTCTTCAGAACGTGGAGACGCATATCTGCCGGGAAGGGGATGCGCTCGCCTACACGCTCGACAACCTGGACAAGCTGGTGGTCAAGCCGGTGGGCGAGTCGGGCGGCTACGGTATCGTGATCGGTCCGAAAGCGAGTGCGGCCGAGCGCGAAGATTGTGCGCGCCGGCTGAAAGCCGATCCGGCCAATTTCATTTCGCAACCAATGATCGAACTCAGTGTGTGCCCGACGCTGACGGAACAGGGCGTGACGCCCTGTCATGTGGACCTGAGGCCATTTGCGGTAACGGGAAAAGAGACGTGGGTGCTGCCCGGCGGGCTGACGCGCGTGGCGATGAAGCCCGGCTCCATCATCGTCAACTCCTCGCAGGGCGGGGGCACCAAGGACACCTGGGTCCTGGAAGCGGATAGCGCATGACCGCACTCTTATCGCGATACGCCGAGAGCATGTTCTGGTTCGGACGCTACACCGAGCGGTCGGCCTGTCTCGCCCGTATTCTGGAGGTTCAGGCGTCCTTGAGCCGTGGCAATCGGGCGGAGGCTGCGAACTGGGGCTGGATCGTGCGTCTGTATGACGACACGGAGCGCTTTTCGGAGAGATACAAGCAGTCCGATTCACGCAGTGTCATCCGCTTCTATGTCAGCGACCGCGACAATCCCGGATCGATCATTTCCTCGATTCACGCGGCGCGCGAGAACGCGCGCGCGTTGCGCGCAATGATCTCGACGGACCTGTGGCTGCAGGTCAATTCCTTCTACAACCGGTTCCGCAACCTGCCTGAACAGGCGCATTCGGAGGCCCGGATCGCGCAAACGTCGGAGATGGTCAAGAAGGAGGCCTATGCGCAGCTGGGCGTGGCCAACGCGACGCTCTATCGCGATGCCGCCTGGCACTTCTACACGTTCGGGGTTCTGATCGAGCGGGCCGATCAGATGAGCCGTCTGCTCGATGTGCGTTTCATGCAGTTGCCGGCCGATCAGCACCAGGGAGACGGCGAGGCGCTCGGCGACTTCGGTTTCTGGTCGGTTCTGCTGCGCTCGGCTGCTTCTCAACAGGCGTTTTTGCGCATCGTGCGCGGGCGTCGTGAACCGGAGACGGTGGCGCGATTCCTGATCTTCAATCGTGGCCTGCCGCGTTCGATTGCGTTCTGTGTGGAGGAGCTCGAGCACGGAATGAATGAGCTGCGCTCGCGGTTCGAAGCGCGCAGCACGTCGTCGGCACATCAAAGGATCGACATCCTGCGCCAGTCACTGGCCCAGGCGGAGCAGGATCCCCGGCTTATCGAACGGCTACACGACTTCAATGATACCATTCAGGCGCATCTGATCGCGTTGACCAACGAGTTGGCCTACACGTTTTTCGATGTCCTGCGCCCCGAACCGCAAGCGCCGGCGGCCGCACGCACTGCGGAGGGTGGCCGTGAGGATCGCTCGCACACGCAATCACAGTCGCAGTCGCAGTCACAAGGCTCGGCCTGAAGGCGGATTTGAAGACATATGTCCATTCATGCCGCGCTGACCCACCGCACGAGCTATACCTACGACCGGCTGATCAGTCTGGGGGCGCAGATCATCCGGCTGCGGCCGGCGCCGCATGCCCGCACCAAGATCCTGAGCTACTCGCTCAAGATCACGCCTGAACAGCATTTCATCAACTGGCAGCAGGATGCGTTCGGCAATTTCCTGGCGCGGATCGTTGTGCCGGAGAAGACCGATAAATTCTCAGTGACGATCGATCTCGTCGCCGACATGGCGGTGATCAATCCGTTCGACTTCTTTCTGGAAGAAGGTGCAAACGAGTGGCCGTTCGCCTACAGCCCGCTGGAGCGGGACGAGCTTGGCCCCTATCTGCGGTGCGATCCGCTTTCGCCCCGGCTTTCGGACTACATTGCGCGGTTCAAATCGCACGAGAAGCGCAACACGATCGATTTCGTGGTGGCGCTCAACCAGCAGATCGAACGCGATGTCCGGTATCTGATCCGCATGGAGCCGGGCGTCCAGAGGCCCGAGGAAACGCTGGCGCAAGGGTCGGGCTCGTGCCGGGATTCGGCCTGGCTGCTGGTGCAGGTGTTGCGCAACCTCGGGCTCGCGGCCCGCTTCGTCTCCGGCTACCTGATCCAGTTGAAGCCTGACGTGAAGGCGCTCGATGGGCCGACGGGAACCGATGTCGACTTCACCGATCTGCACGCCTGGGCGGAGGTCTATCTGCCGGGAGCGGGATGGGTTGGTCTTGATCCGACCTCCGGCCTGCTGGCGGGCGAAGGCCACATTCCGCTTGCCGCAGCACCTCACTATGCCTCCGCTGCGCCCATAGCGGGTGGTCACGAACCAGCCGATGTGAGTTTCGACTTCGACATGGCGGTGACGCGCATCCGCGAAACGCCGCGTGTGACGTTGCCCTATAACGACGTGCAATGGGAGCGCATCGAGAAGCTCGGTCACGACGTCGACCAGCGCTTGCGCGAAGGCGATGTGCGCCTGACGATGGGGGGCGAGCCGACCTTCGTGTCGATCGACGACATGGATGCCGGCGAATGGATGAACGAGGCTGTCGGGCCGACCAAGCGGCATTACGCGGAAGACCTGCTGCGGCGGCTGGCGCGCCGGTTCGCTCCCGGTGGGCTCATGCATTTCGGACAGGGCAAGTGGTATCCGGGTGAACAGCTGCCGCGATGGGCATTCTCGGTCTACTGGCGCAAGGACGGCCAGCCGTTGTGGAACGACGAAACGCTGGTTGCGCGCGAGAAGCCGGAAAAGCCCGCTGACATCAAGGACGCGGAGACGTTCAGCGCCGAACTGTGTCGGCAGATGGGGCTGCCCGGTGACAGTGCGATCGCCGCTTTCGAGGATCCTGCGCATTTCGCGCTCATCGAGCAGAAACTGCCGTCGGGTGTGGACGTCGCGAATAACCGACTCGATGACGAAGCGGAGCGGGCGCGCGTGATCCGGGCATTCTCGCGCGGGCTGACGGTGCCGACGGGCTTCGTATTGCCGGTGCAGTCGTGGCAGGCGCGCGATGGGCGCGGGCGTCGATGGGTGACCGAGAAATGGCGGATGCGTAGAGAGCATCTGTTTCTCGTGCCCGGTGATTCCCCGATCGGGTTCCGTCTGCCGCTGGGTGGCCTGTCGTATCTGAAAGCGGTCGACTTTCCACATGTGCTGCCGCGCGATCCGCTCTCGGCCCACGACGAGCTTGGTGAGCGCGGACGTCTTCTGGCGGAGCGGCGCGTGGAGCCGCCAAGTCCGCAGGCGGCGGCGATTGCCGCGGCGGGCGACGAAGTCTTCGGTTCGGTCCGCACGGCGATGGCGATCGAGCCGCGCGATGGGCATTTGTGTGTCTTCATGCCGCCGCTTCATGATGCGGAGGATTATGCGGCACTCAGTGCCGCCATCGAGGAGAGCGCGCGCGTAACAGGGATCGCCGTGCGTATCGAGGGGTACGATCCGCCGCGTGATCCGCGGCTCAACGTGATCAAGGTGACGCCCGATCCCGGTGTCATCGAGGTCAACATTCACGCGGCCAACTCGTGGGACGAAGCGGTGGACATCACCAACGCGATCTACGAGGAAGCGCGACTGGCCCGGCTGGGGACGGAAAAGTTCATGCTGGATGGCCGTCACTCGGGGACGGGCGGCGGTAATCATATCGTGCTCGGCGGGGCGACCCCGGCCGACAGTCCGTTCCTGCGGCGGCCGGACCTGCTGGCGAGCATCGTCACGTACTGGCAGCATCACCCGGCTTTGTCCTACCTGTTCTCGGGCCTTTTCATTGGTCCGACGAGCCAGGCGCCACGTGTCGACGAGGCGCGTCACGAACAACTCTACGAGCTGGAGATGGCAATTGCGCAGGTGCCTGAACCGGGCGGCGAAGCAATCCCGCTGTGGCTGGTGGACCGGCTGTTCCGCAACCTCCTCATCGATGTGACGGGCAACACGCACCGCGCGGAGATCTGCATCGACAAGCTCTACTCGCCGGACGGGCCGACGGGGCGGCTTGGTCTGGTCGAGTTCCGCTCCTTCGAGATGCCGCCGCATGCGCGTATGTCGCTTGCCCAGCAATTGCTGTTGCGTGCGCTCATCGCAATGTTCTGGGAAAGGCCCTACCGGCATCCGCTGGTGCGCTGGGGGACGGATCTGCACGACCGGTTCATGCTGCCGCACTTCGTGTGGGCGGATCTGGAAAGCGTGATCTCGGATTTGGTTGCCGCGGGCTTTGCCTTCGACAGCGCGTGGTTCGCGCCGCACTTCGAGTTCCGCTTTCCCAAGTTCGGCGACGTCAACCATGGCGGCGTGCAACTGGAAATCCGCCAAGCGCTGGAGCCGTGGTACGTGCTGGGCGAGGAAGGCATCATCGGCGGCACCGCGCGTTACGTCGACAGCTCGGTGGAACGGCTGCAGGTGAAGTGCCAGGGCCTCGTTCCGGGGCGGCATGTCATCCAGTGCGGCGGTGTCGAGGTGCCGCTGGCGCCGACGGGCACCAACGGTGAGGGCGTCGCGGGCATTCGTTTCCGGGCGTGGCAGCCACCCAGCGCCCTGCATCCGATGATCGGCATCCATTCGCCGCTGACCTTCGACATCATCGACATGTGGTCGGGGCGCGCTTTGGGCGGTTGCCGCTACCACGTGTTCCATCCCGGCGGCAAGGCGCCCGAGACGTTTCCGGTCAACGCCTACGAGGCGGAGGGGCGGCGGCTGGCGCGTTTCGAACCGATGGGCCACACCGCCGGCACGCAACTGGTACCGCAGCCTTACGACAATCCCGACTATCCCTACACGCTTGATTTGCGCCGAGCCGGTCTGGCGCCCCTGGCCGAAACACGGAGGCGCCGGTTCTTGTAGGAATTCAGTAAGGTTAAGGGGCAAGTCCGGGGGCTGCGCGTGCTGACGACTTTTGTCCGATTCTTGCGTATAACGGCTGAAGCCATTCGGGGCTTTCGGGGGGCGGGCCGGTCTGTTTCCGCCAGCATTCCCAGCAACCCGCTGCAGGAGGCCGCAGCCACTTGAACGAGAACCAACCGATTGCGACCGGGGCGCCTTTTCACGGCGAGGGCGATTGGCTTGCGCACTACGGCCGGCCGGCTGGTTTCGACGAACTGATCAGCGCCGACGGCAGCGTGCGCAAGCACTGGCGGGCGATCGTGTCGTTCCTGCAAATGGCGGGGCTGGAGCGCGCGGCGGCGATGTCGGAGCGTATTCAGCGCCGCATTGCAGAGAACGGCATCACGCTGGACAGCTTCTCCGATCCAGGTCAGGTGGAGCAGCCGTGGAAGCTCGATCTGGTTCCGCTGGTCCTCGACCAGAGCGAGTGGGCGATGATCGAGCGCGCGCTGATACAACGCGTGCGGCTCTACGAGGCGCTGCTGGGAGATCTTTACGGCCGGCAAGAGACCATCAATGGCGGCCTTTTGCCCGGCGCGCTCATCTACAACGACCCGTCCTTCCTTCGACCGCTGCATGGGATCGCGACGCGGGACACGCGGCTCATGTTCATGGCGCTCGATCTGGCGCGCGATGCGAACGGCCACTGGCGCATTCTCGATACGCATACCGAGACGATCGCTGGGCACGGGTATGCTCTCGCTAACCGCGTCGTGCACGCCGACGTGTGCGGGCGGATGTTCCGGGAATGCAATGCGCTGAGGATCTCGGGCTTCTACCAGAGCGTGGCGCAGGAACTGGTGCGGCGAACGGGGCAGGATGCGCCGAGCATCGCGATCCTGGGTCCCAACCCCGATCACGAGACGTATCTCAACCACGCCTACATGGCGCGCTACATGGGGTATCAGCTGCTGGAAGGCTCGGACCTGCGTGTGGTCGGCGGCAAGGTCTACCACAAAACGCTGGCGGGGCTGCAACCGATCGATCTGCTTGTGCGTGCGGTGGAGGCGGCCAAGGCCGATCCGCTGGAACTGAGGCCAGATGGATTCGACGGGCCGGCGGGGCTCGTGCAGGCGGTTCGCACCAATCCATCCCTGATCGCGAATGCCCTGGGCACGGCAATCGTCGAGAACCGCGGCATTGCATCCTATATCCCGGCGCTGTCCCGGTTCTTCCTGGGCGAAGAGCAGGTCCTCGGCGACATGGCGCGGTTGTGGCTGGGCGATCCTGCGGCACGCGACTCCGTTCTGGCTGATCAGGATGCCTATCTGCTGCGTCCGGCGTTCGAGGCGACGGCGCGACCGGGCCATGCACAGCCGGGGCGCCGCCTGTCGGAGATGGCACCGGCCGAGCGTGAGGCGCTGGTGGCGGAACTGGCGCTGAACGGAGCGCGCTGGGTTGCCGAACAGCCGACGCAATTTGCGACGGCACCGTCGTTCGATGGGACGGGTCTCATTGCAAAGCCCTATGCGATTCGCTGTTTCGTTGCTGCCAGCGAAGATGGATACACGGTGCTGCCGGGTGGCCTCGCGCTGACGGTGGAGAAAGGAGCGGCGATTGCGTTGACGTCGGATGCGGCGGAGTCGCGCGATGTGTGGATCGCGACGTCGGAGCCGCAAGGGCCGCATTACAGTCGCTGGCGCATTTCCGAAGAAGAGGTGCAGGTGCAGCGGCTCGGCATTCGCTTGCCGAGCCGGGTGGCGGACAATCTCTACTGGCTCGGGCGGTATGTCGAGCGGGCCGACTGGACAATGCGGGTGATGCGCAATGCGCTGAGCCGTGGAGATGAAGACCTGCGTCCGATACGGCGCGCAGACGCGGCGCAAAGTGCCATCGAAGTGATCATGAACAAGGGGCGGCGCGCGGCCGGCGGCACGTTGCCGGCTCAAAGCCCCGGTGCCGGTGCACCAACACTGGAACAAAAAGTCGAGCAGCTTTTCTCGTCGACGGGCAACCCGTACGGCATTCTCATCACGTTCCAGAACATCCGGCGGCTTGCGCGACAGAGCCGGGACCGGCTTTCGCTCGATTCGTGGCGGTTGCTCAATGCGCTCACCACCAACCGGCCGCAGACGTCGAACGGGCCGGGTGATCCGGCTGTGGAACTGGTCGATTGGCTCGACCAGTTGATTGCGGATCTGGCGGCTTTCAATGGCCTCATGCACGAAAACATGACGCGCAATTTCGGTTGGCGCTTCATGGATCTGGGACGACGCATTGAGCGTGCGCTGCAAATGGCGGAACTGCTCAACACGGTGTTGGGCACGGTGGTCGAGGATGCCGAGCAGACCGAGCATCTGGCGTTCCTGCTGGAAACCGCCGACTGTTTCATCACCTATCGCGCGCGTTATCGCTTCGCTCCGACCTTCCCGCTGGTGCTCGACCTGCTGATGGTCGATGAAACCAATCCGCGCGGCATTGCGTTCCAGCTTCTGGAGATTTCAAACCATCTGGTGGAGTTGCCCAAGGCTTCTCTCGATGCAATTCGTACGCCCGAGCAGCGGCTGGCGCTGGAGCTGTTCACGCAGGTCCGCCTGGCGGATATGGATTCGCTGCGCTTTGCCGATCAGAACGGTCACCGCATCCACTTGACGGCGGCGCTGGGACGCCTGGTGAGTGGCCTGCCGGAGCTGTCTGACATCATTTCGCGGCGCTACTTCAGCCTGACCGAGGAGCAGCCGCACCGGGTCCATACACGGCTGGCACATTGAGTGGCGTGAAGCGATGAAGTACGCGATTACCCACACCACGACCTACAAGTACAGCTTTCCGGTGCACCAGTCCTACCATGTGCTGCACCTGACGCCGGCCGAGGTGCCTTTACAGT
>CAZDNY010000014.1:0-15996 GCA_964506885.1 uncultured Hyphomicrobiaceae bacterium
GAGGCAAGAGGTCGACGAAGGGGGCGCGGACATGTACGCCCGCTCTGGAACGTTCGACATGGGCGAAGGGCGCATCGACGATGACGTGGCCGCGGCGCGAGCGTACGTAGGTCGTGGGTGCATCGACTTCGACGTCGCGGGCGTGGCGGCGTTTGACAATGCGGTCACGGCGATACTCGCTGACGGTCTGGATGGCGTTGGATGCGCCGGACAGGGCGCCAGCTTGCATAGCGGCGGCAGGCGCGGGACCTGCCGTGACGGGTAGGGGGGCGCATGTGAGTGCCGCAGCGAAAAGCGCGAGCGCCGCGACTTTGCTTGGACGTGCGTGGCTCATTGGGGAGCTCCTTGTCATCTCTTTTGTCATCACTGGCCGGCGGCGCCCGCAATCGGCGCTCTTCAGAGCCAGATTTCGGTCAATTTCACCATGCCAGGGTGCAGCGGGTCAAACCGGCTGCCGCAAGGTGTGCGCCGATCATGTCGCATGCGGATGATTCCGGCGCGCTGGGCGCCGTGAAAGGGACGGAGAAAACGCGAAAAAGGGGAGGCCCAGGCCTCCCCTTCCGCGATGCTCACGTGTGTGAGTGAAAACGTCAGACCTTCGCCAGCAGGACCTCGGCGGTCTTGGGGCCGAAGTTTCCGTCAGCGCTCAGATCGTTCTTGCGCTGGAAGTCGCGTACGGCTTCCTTGGTGGCGCGGCCATAGTCACCGTCAACGGTGAGTTCGTAGCCAAGGTCGTTGAGAAGTTCCTGAAGCTGCTTGACGTCCTCACCCTTGTCACCGCGGCGCAGAATGCGATCGAAGGTCGGCTTTTCACCACCACCGACGGCACCCGCCAGCGCGTTCTGGCACGGCCGGGCGCTGCGTGTGCAAACCCACCGCTTCTTGCCGTTTTCGAGTGTGACCTGCTCGCAGTCGATCTTGCGATCCTCGGCAACGCGCCAGGACTGATAGCCCGGTCCGGCCTTGGCCTCGGCGGCCTTGCGCCATGCGAACAAAGAACTGGGATAAGCGCCGAGCGAGCGTGAGATGAACGGTTCGCCTTCGGCGATAACGACTTCGTCCTTGCACTCCTTTGCCGACGCGGCGCCGATGGAGGTGACGATCATGGCCAGCGCTGCTGCCAAGACGCTGAGTAAACGATACATGGGGAACCCCTTTTTCATGGAAGCGTACCGGGGTCCTAATTTTCCAGACTGTGCGGTCCGCGGCCACTGCGTGAAGCTGGTTGTCAACAAATGAAGGACGCGGTGTGGCAGTTGGGCATCCCTCGAGCATGCGAGGTCCCGGAGTTAGGGTGTGCGGATATCATCCACCCGGCGAAATTTCCGGCGGCAGAGCGGGTGCAGCGTCTCAAAATTGTCGCATCGATGCCGGTACAGACAGGGTTGAGTGATCCCTCGATCCATGTCACCCGTTTTCGGGTGGAGTTTCAATAGATATATCAGTGCGCTGGAGAATTAACGCGATGCTTGGAAATTTGAGCCGCAGGCAGTTTTCACTTGGGTTTATCGTGGCAGGTGCTGCCTTAGGGGTGGAGCGGGCCTGGGCGCAGCGGGCGCGCGAGGTCCACGACCTGAAGCCGGGCGAATTCAACTGGCATCCCGAGCGGTCGCCGGACGGCCCCGTGTCGATTATCGTCTCGATCCCGGACCAGCTCGTCCATGTCTATCGCAATGGTGTACGCATCGCGGTTTCGACATGCTCGACCGGAAAGCCAGGGCACGGCACGCCGACGGGCGTCTTCACGATCCTGGAGAAGGACAAGCATCACCATTCATCGACATACAACAACGCACCGATGCCGAACATGAACCGGCTGACGTGGTCGGGTGTGGCACTGCATGCGGGCAAGCTGCCGGGATATCCGGCTTCGCACGGGTGCATTCGCCTGCCGATGAAATTTTCAGAGCTGCTGTTCACCGTCACGCATGTTGGAACGCCGGTGATCATCGCGGGCAACCATTCCGAGCCGCGCGAGGTGGTGCATCCCGGCCTGGTGCTGGCGGACTATGCCGAGCATGAGTTCGAAAGTGTCGTTGCCAAGTCGATGAAGGGCAAGACGAAGCCGTGGGCGGCGGAGGTCGACGATTTCAAGGGCGCGACGTCGCTCGTGGTCTCGCGCGGCGATATGACGGCGACGATCCTGGAGAACGGTGAGATCGTGGCGCAAGGCAAGGCGGTGATCAAGGACGCCGACAGGCCACTTGGCAGCCATGTGTTCGTGCTGATGGATGCACACGATGGCCACAAGGGCATGGTCTGGCACGGCATGGGCCATCATCCTGATGACAACGTCAACGTGCCCGACGCGGAGACGGCCGTCATCCGGCGCATCTCGGCGGACAAGGCGGTCATCGATGCGATGACCGCACGCATGCATCCGGGGATGGTGCTGGTGACGACCGACCTGCCGGCGCATCCCGATACACGTTCGGGCAAGGACTTCGTCGTGATGTCGACAGAGGTGAGCTGAGGCCCTGTGCGCTTGCGGCTTTGTTCGACTGACTGTCGCAAAGGCCAGCCCGTCAGCGTCCCGCTGACGGGCTTTTCTTTTTACCTTTCTTGGACCGTGCGCTTTCCAAATATCTCCGGTTTGCGAAACTGATCGAACCAGAAAGACTTGCTCAGAAGGTTCCAGCCCCATGTCGTCCGTTTTGAAGACCGCAGCGCTCGCAGCGGCAGCGCTGCCGCTCGTACTTTCGCCGGCCCATGCCGAGACGCTCGTTCTTGAGGTGCAGTGTCTATGCAAGCTGGGCCACAAGCCCGACTGGTACAAAGGCTCGGTCGCGCTCACACCGGAGTCCCGAGACAAGATGAAGGGGATCATCGAAGCGGGCGTATTCGAGCTTCGAAAGACGGTCACGCTCAAAGGCAAGGGCTGCAATCCATCGACCTTCCCCGAAGGGTGGAAGGACAAGTGTGGTCAAACCAGTGTGTCGCGCAAGTCGGCGGATGGAAAGCGCACCGTTACCATGGTGGGCAATGAAGAATTTTCGGGCGAGGTGACGATCAGCGTGAAATCCAACTTCGGGATTCCGAAAGCGCGCGATTCGACAGCCAAGGTCATCAAGCTCGACGAGAAGCGGTGGCCGACGGTCGTCACCATAGGGGTAATGGGGCCCGATGCGAACGCAAAGAAGCCCGCAAAGTAGAAGTAGTCGTCGTGCCTGGCGCACCGGTCAGGCTTGCGCTGCGTTTGGCCGCCGGGTGCTTCGGGCCGAGCGGTGGGCAACGTCAAGACCTGGGAGGTAGAAACACGAAAGGGCCGCCTTGCGGGCGGCCCTCCGTGGAACGAGGCGCGATTTGGCGTTGGTGGCCATCGCGCGTGTTGCCGAATTGCCTAGCCGGTCACCTCGAGGTGAGCCAGCGTCAAATCCAGCGACCGCGACATCGCAGCCTCTAAAATCCCACTCGACATCGGATCACCTCCTTTCGGTTGTTGACGATTGGGAGATGATGCCACTGTTCGCGGCAGGGTCAAGGGGAGACGTGTCTTCACCCCAAGGCATCATTGGCGCGTTTCATCTTGTCCGTATCGACGTAGACCTCCGCGCCCAGCTCGCGGAATTTCTTGCTCATGGCCTCCATGCCGGAGTCGGGGTCGATGACGGTCGTCTGCTCGGCAATCTCGACGCCGGCCTCGTTGAGCTTGGCGGCGTAGTCGCGGACATCCTGCGTGATCTTCATCGAGCAGAACTTGGGCCCGCACATGGAGCAGAAATGGGCGACCTTGTGGGCCTCCTTCGGCAGCGTCTCGTCGTGCATGGAACGCGCGGTGTCGGGATCGAGGCCCAGATTGAACTGGTCCTCCCAGCGGAATTCGAAGCGCGCCTTCGACATCGCATCATCGCGCAACTGTGCGGCCGGGTGGCCCTTGGCCAGATCGGCGGCGTGGGCTGCGATCTTGTAGGTGATGACGCCGGTCTTGACGTCGTCGCGGTCGGGAAGGCCCAAGTGCTCCTTCGGCGTGACGTAGCAGAGCATGGAGGTGCCGAACCAGCCGATCATGGCCGCACCGATGCCTGAGGTGATGTGGTCGTAGCCGGGTGCTATGTCGGTGGTCAGCGGCCCGAGCGTGTAGAAGGGTGCCTCGCCGCAGGTCTTCAACTGCTTGTCCATGTTGATCTTGATCTTGTGCATGGGCACATGGCCGGGGCCTTCGATCATGACCTGGCAGCCTTTATTCCAGGCGATCTTGGTCAATTCGCCCAGCGTCTCCAGTTCGGCGAACTGGGCGGCGTCGTTGGCGTCATAAATGGAGCCGGGGCGCAGGCCGTCGCCGAGCGAGAAGGAGACATCGTAGCGGCGCATGATGTCGCAGATTTCCTCGAAGTTCTCGTAGAGGAAGCTCTCGCGGTGATGGGCGAGGCACCACTTGGCCATGATCGAGCCGCCTCTGCTGACGATGCCGGTCATGCGCTTTGCGGTGAGCGGCACATAGGCGAGGCGCACGCCGGCGTGGATGGTGAAGTAGTCGACGCCCTGCTCGCACTGCTCGATCAGCGTGTCGCGGTAAAGCTCCCAGGTGAGCGCCACGGGATCGCCGCCGCACTTCTCCAGCGCCTGGTAGATCGGCACGGTGCCGATGGGGACGGGTGAATTGCGCAAGATCCATTCGCGTGTGTTGTGGATGTTGCGGCCCGTCGACAGGTCCATCACCGTGTCGGCGCCCCAGCGGATCGCCCAGACCATTTTCTCGACCTCTTCCTCGACGGAGGAGGTGACGGCGGAATTGCCGATGTTGGCGTTGATCTTGACGAGGAAGTTGCGGCCGATGACGACCGGCTCCAGCTCGGGGTGGTTGATGTTGGCGGGGATGATGGCGCGCCCGCGCGCGATCTCGGAACGCACGAACTCGGGCGTGATGTGCTCGGGGATTTCGGCCCCGAAGCTCTCGCCGTCGGCGACGGCCTGTTTGGCGCGCTCAAGGGCTGCGGCGCGGCCGAGGTTCTCGCGATGGGCGACGTAGATCATCTCCTTGGTGATGATGCCGGCCTTGGCGAATTCGTATTGGGTGACAGGGGCATCGCCCACGCCGCGCAACGGCTGCTCCTTGTTGGGGAAGTCGCGTGCCAAGGCCTTGCCGGAGACGTTTCCGTTGTCCTCGGGCTTGATTTCCCGGCCGGTATAGCTTTCGACCCCGCCGCGTTCGGCGATCCAGGCTTCGCGGATGCGCGGCATTCCCTTTTCGACGTCGATGCTCGCCTGCGGATCGGTGTAGGGGCCTGAACTGTCGTAGACGCGGAAGGTCGGCTGCTCAGGATCGGTCAGAGCGATTTCACGGAAGGGAACGCGCACATCCTCGTGTCCCTCGGGCGAGGTGTAGATCTTGGACGACCCCGAGATCGGGCCGGTCGTCACTTTGGGAACCATCATGTCTTCGGGGCGGGTGACCTTGTTCATCGTACTGCTCCCTTGCGAGCCGGGCTGCGGGTGCGTTTCCGCGTGGCTGTGGTGGTTGTCTGCTTCTTGGATTTGGCGGGCGACTTGGCGGCAGCGGCAGGCTTGGCGGCTGCCTTCGGTTCCGACCTGGCGCGCGTGCGGACGCCGCATGACGTGTCGGCGAGACCCAGTTCCTGACGGATGCGTTCGGGCAGACCGTTTGCGACGTGCTGGTAGCTGGCGCGCAGGTAGTCTTTCAGGCCGCGGTCGTCGAGTTCCTCGGCGGATGTGCGCTGGATCCATTTCATGCCGCGCGAGGCGAGGTAAGGCGCAGGGCGGCAGCCGGGCATTTCCTTCAACATATCGTAGCTCATGGGTGAGCACTTAAACGTGACGAACAATTCCTGGTCGGAATCGTTCCATCCGCCGATCGCGAAGACCTTGCCGCCGATTTTCCACACGTGTGCGCCGCCCCACTGCACGACGTGCGTCGTATTGGTCAATGACCGGCAGAAGCGGTTGTATTCGTCCACGGTCACAGCCGTCCTCTCAGCCAAGCGGTCGAGCGCGCCGGTCCGGGCCCAATCGATGCCAAGGGAAGGTCTGGAAAACACAGCGACCGATAGCGTGGCCGCAAATCGTCCGTCCCTTCGCCGGCATGACCCGGATCAGGTTCAAAGGGTGCTCGCGCAGGCAGAAGCGCGATCTCAGCCGGTGCCCCGGCGCCCCTCGGTCATGGCCTAATTTGGCCTGCCGGGATCGGGATTGCAAGGAGGAAGGGAGCAGCCACAAGGGGCGGAGGGGCGCAGTGGCCGGGTTCAGAAAAAGCCGATGTTCACGAGAGTTGCGCCGAGGAAGAAGGCGATAATGGCCATGATGTTCAGGGCGACTTCGCTGGCAAGGAAGCGGTCGGCCAGACTGGCGGCGAGGTCGGGCCAGATCATGCGGAAGAAGCCGGCGGCGAGCGATAGCCAGCCGGTCAGCGTCACCAGAACCGGCCAGTCCATGACCCAGACGTTGTGCAGCTTGACGATCGTCGCGCCGAGGCCGACGGCAATGATGCCTGCGATAAAGATGAGGCCCTGATTGTCAGCGGCCTCGCGCATTGTTTTCTCAAAGGTCGTGCGGTTCAACAGGACCGCGAGTGCGATGGCGATCAGCATCGGACCGAGCAGGGCCGCAACCATGATGCCGATTGTCGGCGTTTGTGTCATGGCGCGTTGTCCTTTGCGGACGGAGCAGGCGCGCCGGCAGGAAGCCGGCGCTTACCCCGCTCAGATGTTTCAGAGTTTTGCGAGCACGCGCTCCATGCGCTCGCGGACATCGGCTGCGATGGCGTCGAGTTCCTTGTTGCCGACCATCGCCATGGCACCGACCGGATCCATCGCAGACACTTCGACACGGCCGTCGGCATGTTCCTGCACGACGACGTTGCAAGGCAGCAGGACGCCGATCTGGTTTTCGGTGGACAGCGCCTTCAGGGCGAGCGGCGGATTGCAGGCGCCGAGGATCTTGTACTTCGGGAAATCGACGTCGAGTTTCTTCTTCAGCGTTTCCTTGACGTCGATCTCGGTCAGGACGCCGAAGCCTTCGCCTTTCAGCGCTTCGGTGACGGCGGACAGGGCCTCGTCGTAGGTCTTCGAAACGGTCTTGGCGAGAAAGTATTTCATCGGCTTGTCCTCCGGCATGGCGTTTCTCGTGCGCGAAATGCGTCACGCCGGAGGTGGCATTTCAAGGCGTCGAATTCAACCCTGGCGTGGCAATTGGCGCTGCCCGCCAGCGGGGGCTGGCCACGTGCGGCCCGATGCGCCACGGCGCTCAGCGGCTCGCTGCGAGCAGCCGGTCGAACGCCTTCATGGTCCGCGCTTCCGCCGCCTTGTCCTTCATATACCAGTGGAAGAAGTGGTGGCTGAGGTAGAGGCCGTAGAGTTCGAAGACAAGCTGCTCGGCGTCGAGGCCGGCGCGGAACTGACCGGCACGCTTGGCATCCTCGATGGCCTGGGTGACGATCTCGGACCAGCCGTCGAGAACCTCTTTCAGGCGCGTGCGCACGGAATCTGACAATTCGCTCGACTGGCGGCTGGCATGAACGAAGGGGCAGCCGCCCTTGAGCATCGGTGCGCGGCTCCAGGCGATCCAGCGGGAGAACAGAGCCTTCAAACGCGCTTCGCCGGCCGGTGCGCTGCAGGTGATATCGACGACGTCGCGCAGGAACAGCGCGGTCGCCTGTTCGAGCACGCCGAGCTGGAGGCTTTCGCGATCGGCGAAGTGGCTTGCAACTCCGCTTCTGGGCAGGTCCAGTTCGCGTGCCAGCGTACCCATGGTGAGGGCGGTCAGTCCCTGCTGACTGGCGATGCCCAGACCGTGTGACAAGATGCGTTCGCGGATCGGATTGGTGGTTGCCATGTTCGCGTTCCCTGCTTGCCCTTGCGATGGCCGTCTTCAATTCCGGCCAGGTTGGGGCAAGACTTGCGGCCTGGAGTTGGGAGATTGTGGGGCGGGCCGGTGTCAATGACGTGAACTTGAAGGGGCTGTGTCCTTTGCGCGTCAGGTTTCCTCGCCGCCGTTTTCCGGGGCAGCTTCGTGATCGCAAAACGGGCAGTCGAGCATCTGGCCGATGCGGGAAGCGCGGCCTTCCGGCGTCAGCACCCAGGGGCGTTCGACCAGCGGCGGCTTGTGGCGCACGTGCTGCTCGTGGCCGCATTCGAGCATGGCGACGAAAAAGCCTTCGACGTCCTCGTAAAAGCCCACGATGCGGCGCTTCATGCCGCCAAGGCGGCGGTGGCGCCGTCGACCCAGGTCTTGATCTTTTCGATGTCGGGCGGATTGCCGTCGCGCAGGATGCGCTGACCGTCGGGTGTCGCGGCATAGGTCAGAATGTCAGCGGACAAGCCGGTCGGGTCGGCAGCGGCGATGGCAGCGACGGTGTGATAGCCCGCGCCGACGAGGAGCTGGGCATGGCCGCCGCGCAGACCCGGTATGGCGATGACCAGATGGGCCTGATCCTGCCAATCGGCGATGGTCTCGGCGGTGATGTGGCGGGCCTCGATCTTGTCGGCGAGTTCGAAGGGGTCGGCATCAAGCAACTGTGCGACGGTGCGAATGCCGATGGCGTAGAAGCGCTGGGCGGTCTTGGGGCCGATCGAGGGGGCGGCCTCGATGTCGTCTGAGGGCGCGAGGTAGGTGCGCGCCCGGGTGTGGTGCGCCGCGCCGCTGGTGGAGATCGGCGTTATGGCCAGACGCTCGGTCAGCGAGACGGGAGCGGCAGAGCGCTGCTCTGGCGCGGGGGCAGGCGGCTGTGCCATGCCGTGCCGGGCATTGCTGTCGCGTGTTTCGGCATGCGGGGGCTGAGCCGGTGCCGCAGTCGTTCGCGCGGCGGGCGCCGGCGTTGCGACACCGGCGAGTGCCGCCGGTCTGCGTGCCGGCAGGGGCGTGCGCCGTGTCGGAGACGGCTTTGCGGCCGGCGTGGCGGGCAGGCGCTGTGCCCGCTTTGCAGCCTGGCGCTGATTGCGGGGGGCGACGACTTCCTTGGCATGCAGGTCGCGGACGATGCGGTCGTCCTCGGGCAGGGCCTTTTCGACATGCCCCGTCTCCATCAGCTCGTCGTACATCGCCTGGACGACATGTCTGTCTTCCGCGTCAGCGAGCTTCTTTTGCACCCACTTCAGGGGGATCTTCAGCGTGGCAAGCACCGTGTCGAGCGAAAGGGCGACGCTGGGCGGGTTGACGCGGGCTTCGGCGATGGCGCGCTCCAGGATGCGTGCAAAACCATCGGCGGCGTAGAGGATGAGGTCACCGATCAGGTCACGCGCGATCGGATCGAGGCCGAGCGGCGGATCGACAACGCCGATGTTGAAGTCGTAATGCGCGATCAGGCGCTCGTATTGGGCGTTGGCCTTTTCGGCTCCCTGGCAAACGAAGTTCCTGAGCCAATCGGCGCCGTGAGGGGTTTCCACCATCGTGTTGGGAGCGAGCACTTCGGCTTCGCGCTTCAGCGCATCGTAGTCGCGGCTGATGGACCACTCGACCGCGCGGTGAATGTTGTTTTCGGCTTCCGATTGGGCGGTGTGAAACGGGTGAATCGGATCGGTGTAGTAGTGGCTCAGGACGCCCGCGCACCAGACGGCCTCCTCCCAGTTCTTCTGCTCGAGCGCTGCGACGAGGTGGGCATACCAGCTGGCGACCTTTTCCGGCGCGCCGCCCCAATAGGCGTCACGGACGTGCAGGACATGGTTCTTGAAGTCCTTGAACGTCTTGTCGGGTGCCTTCGATCCTTCCAGGTAGAGCTCGACATGCTTGAGGAACAGGCGCTGCCAGTTTTCAGCGTCGGCACGTGTCAGGCGCTGCAGGGCGTCGAGCGCCAGCTTGTGATGGGTGCCGTTGGCGTGAGTGGCATAGATGACGCGGAAAAGAAGGCTCATGGGGTGCTGCTCCCTGACGTGCCCGACGGACCCGACGCGGCGGTGGCGCCGTTCGACTGACGGGTTCGTGCGCATTTGAGTAGGACCGTCGTGCGAGTCGCGGGAGGCATGCAAACGAGGCGGGGGAGAAAGCCGGACTTTCAACAGGTTTCGACCGGCGGGCGGGCTGCGCAGAGTGTGCGCAGTGCATCAACTGATCCCGGGTTGGGTGGATGTGCAACCTGATGGCATGCCGGGCAGGCATCCTGCAGCGGCCCGGCGGTCAGCCTTCGCCGGCCAGAGCGGTGAAATGCTGCAACAATGTGCTCTCATCGCCGCCGGCGTGGCCGGTCAGGGCGTCGGCCAGCATATCGCGGGCGAAGGCCACGCATTCGCCGCTGACGCCGATGTGCTCGGAAAAACCGACAGCGTCGGCCAGAGCGCTACAGGTGGCGGACAAATCGTGGCCCGGATCGATGCTGCCGGTGGCCGTGGCGATCGCACGGCATTCCGGTCCGGTGGCGACCGGTCCGTCGAACACGCGGGCCAGGGTCTCGGTATCGATGCCGGCATGGCGGCCGATCAGGATCGCTTCGCTGAGTGCGATGAGGCGGGCGGCACGGACATAGGCGCGTAATGCTGCGAGCCCCATCGCGGTTCCGGTTGCGCCCACGCGCTGGAACGGGCCGATGGCTTCCAGGGTGGGACGGGCGCGTTCGACCAGTTCATCGAAGCCGCCGACGAGCATGTCGATGGGCTGGTCTGCGTCGGATGCGATGGCATGGCAGGCCAGCACGTCGATCAGCCCGATCCCGCCGGAGCCGAGTTGGCCGGTCATGCGCAGGATGTCTTTGTAGGCACCGCCGCCGAAGTGCACGATGAGCGAACCTGGCTGCATCGCCAGAGCGAATCCTGGACGGTCGGCGTCGCCAAAGGCCGCAGTGCGCAGGCTGGCCATGTCCGGCAGTGCCGACAACACGATCGCGCAATCGTGTCCAAGGTCGGTGAGGCTCGGTGCAATGTCGGCGGCGGGCCGTTCGGGCGAATATGCGCGCCGCTTTTGGCCGTCGAGATCATAGAGCGCAACGCGGCGTCCGGCGCGCACGAGGCGGCGGGCAAGTGCCTGGCCGAGATCGCCAAGCCCGATGACGCCGATTGGTCCGTCCTCCTGCACTGCCTGTCTCCCGCGCTGGCAACACTACGATGACAGCACTTTCCGATGCCGCGTCCACTTGAGCAACCGGTTTCGTATGTTTGGGTCTGCATTCGTCGATTGCCGCGACGCAGCAGGAGACGTGCAACGTGCCGAGGCGAGGGGGAGTACTGATGCGTCACGGAATGTTGAGCTTCGGGAACAGCGGGTTGGCTCATGCGTTCTATGGGGTGAGACACACATCATCAGGAGGACTGCCCGTTATGCGAACGCGGAGCTATATCACCATCCTTGCGGCCATGATGATCCATGCCGTGCTGTTCGGCACCGGCGTCGCCATCGTTCTGTCGATCCCAGGACTGCGGGCCTATGCCGCCTACCTGATCCCGATGGTGGTCGCGGCGAGCCTGCTCGCGGCGCCGTTCATCGGCTGGAAGATGGCTCCTGCGGTGCGGGCGAAGGTGGTTCGCCGCGAACACCTGCGCGGCAACGACTGGTACTGACGACACGCACGCGTTCGCTCGGCTCGACCAGCTCGGGTGCCGATCGAGCGGCTGAACCGCGGCTCGATAATCAGCTTGTGAGACGAGCTAGCGGCCTTCGCGCCACCAGGCGAGCGCCATGAATGCCAGCAATGCGGCAAGTGCTGCAAAACCGGTGAACATGGGCGTCAGCTTGACGCCGCGGGTCACGTAGGCGGCGCGGTCCTTCAACCCCATCCAGCCGTTGCCGGCCATGACACGGGTTGCCGACATCATGGCGACACGGGGCACGGTCACGTCTGATGCGGCACCCGATCCGAGCAGGCCTGCGGTCTTCGTCCAGAAAATGCCGCCGCCGGTGGCCGACAACAGTGGCTCCAGTTTCGTTTCTGTGGCCGTGACCTCGCTCATCTCGCGTACGTCCTCGACGCCGGCATGAGCGATCGCGGACAGGTCTCCCTGGGTCATCTTGTAGAGACCGGGGCGTTCGACATCGATGATGGTGCGGAACAGACCGGGTGCTACCTGCTCTAAGATGACGTCGCGCATCTTGCCTTGCGGATTGCGGACCGTCACGGCTGGCACCGTCTCGCCCATGGTGCGCCGCTCGATGGTCAGCTTGAGGCCGCGCGCGGAGGCGAACAAGCGCTCTTCTTCCAGATCCGGTTCCTTCATCAGCCAGTGGGCGGTGCGGCGCAACAGGTCGGTGTGCGGGCCGCCGCCGTCGTAACCACGTGCCCACAACCAGGCCTGATCGGAGGTCAGCAGTGCGACGCGGCCCTTGTCCTTGCGATCGAGGATGAGCAGTGGGGCGTCTTCGGCGCCTTTCATGACGACAGTGCCGCGCTCGGGCTTTACCTCGACCTGGCGCAGCCAGCGGCCCCAGGCGGGCTCGGCTTTGGGATCGGCGCTGGCAACCTGGTCGGCAGGCGCGCCCGGCAGGCCGCGGGTCACGGGATGCTTGGCGCCGTCCGCCGTTATTGAAGCCTTGAACGGCTCTTCGATCACGCGTCCGGTGGGGACTGCTGGCAGTATCGTTGCCAGCGGCGTGCGCTGGAGGCTGTAGCGCCCGGCGTAGTCGTCACCGGCAGCGACCAGTACCGCGCCGCCATCCTCCGCAACGTAGCGGGCGATGTTGTCGTAGTAGAGCATCTGCAGAATGCCGCGATGCTGGTAGCGGTCGAAGATGATGAGATCGAAGTCCTTGATCTTCTCCGAGAACAGCTCGCGTGTCGGGAATGCGATCAGCGAAAGCTGATTGATCGGCGTGCCGTCCTGCTTCTCGGGTGGGCGCAGAATGGTGAAATGGACGAGGTCGACGGCGGCGTCGGACTTCAGAAGGTTGCGCCAGGTGCGCTCGCCGGCGTGCGGCTCGCCCGAGACGAGAAGAACGCGCAAGTTCTCGCGCACGCCCTCGGCGGCAATCACGATGCGGTTGTTGGCAGGCGTCAGTTCGCCTTCCGCTGTTTCCAGTTCCATCTCGAGGATGTTCTGGCCGGCATGCGGGAAGGGCATGTCGATCTTGGTCTTGCGGCCGATGACGGTGCGCACGGTCTCGTCAGCCTGGCCTTCGCGACGGACCGTGATCGTAACGAGATCGCCTGCGCGGCCGGCCTTGCCCGTCTCGCGCACGGCAAACTCGATGTCACGTGTCTGGCCGACGATGCCGTAGCGCGGGGCCTGGATCACCTCGATGCGGCGGTCGAACTCGTCCGGCTCGCCGGTGAGAAGCGCATGCACTGGCGCATCGAAGCCGAGGGCGGCGGCGTTGGGCGGAATGTCGTGGACCTGGCCGTCGGTGATCATGACGACGCCGGCGAGGCGGTCGGGCGGCGTGTTGGCGAGCGCGCGGTTGAGTTCGGCAAAGAGCTGCGTGCCGGAGGTCTGGCCATCGACAGGCCGCGCCGCGGTGAACCATTTCACCTCGAGGTTCTTGATGCCCTTGAGCTTCTTTTCCAGGTCGGCGCGGATGGCCTGGGCCTGCGCCGGGCGCTCGGCGAGCGTCTGGCTGGTGCTTTCGTCAACGAGCACCAGGGCGATGTTGGCGAGGCTCTCGCGCTCTTCCTCGCGCAGCGTCGGGTTGGCAAGGGCTGCGAGCAACGCGGCGATGGCGAGTGCGCGCAACAGGGCGCCACGCGAACGGCGCCACAACAGCAGGGCGACCAGGGCCAACGCAACGATGGCTGCGACCACGAAGAAGGGGACGGGCAGAAACGGTGCAAAGTCGATTGACCAGTTGCTCATCGCGGTACCCTCCTACTGGCCCAGGCGTTCAAGGAGAGCGGGCACGTGCACCTGGTCGGCCTTGTAGTTGCCGGTGAGCGCATGCATGACGAGATTGACGCCGGTGCGGAAGGCCATCTCGCGCTGGCCCTCGCCTCCGGGAACGGTCGGATAGAGCGGGCGGCCGCGTTCATCGAGCGCCCAGGCGGCGGCCAGGTCGTTGGAGGTGATCACGATCGAAGTGACGCCATCGGCGCGCCGCGCCTGGCGGCTTTCATCGCCGGCCCGATCAGGTGAGGTCGCTTCCACCCACATGGTGCCGCCATCCCAGCGGCCGGGGAATGACCGCAGCAGGTAGAACGACTTGGTCAGTACGTGGCCTTCCGGCACGGGCTCCAGGCGCGGGATGTCGAGACCGCTCAAGATCCGCTGCAGCGGCGTGTCGCCGCCCGAGCCCTGCAACGAAGCGGGACGGCCGGTGCCATAATCGCGGGTGTCGAAGATGATCATGCCGCCTTGTTTCATGTAGGCGTCGATCTTGGCGAGCGTCGCCTCGGGCAAGGGATCGGCGCTTTCGAGGACCGGCCAGTAGAGCACGGGATAGAACGCGATCTCATCGTCGGTGATGTTGACGGGAAGCGGCGTGCCGGGCGTGACGGCAGTGCGGGCCTCGAGCACGCGCGACAGGCCGGTGAGGCCGATGCGGCTCGTTTCGTCGGTGTCGGCATCGCCTGTCATGACGTAGCCGAACGTGACCTTGCTGGTGGCTTTCAGTGCGATGGCGATATCGGCCGGCGGGGTCGGCTTGTCGGCATTCTGCGCCTGCGCGGGGCTTGTGGTGATCGTTATTGCGGCAAGGGCGAGCGCGGTTGCCGCGAAGACGGCGGCATACGAAGCCGCATGCGCGGGACGGCGGCGCAAGGCGCCAAGGCCGCCCATGCTGAGCAGCACCACGGCGAGGATGTCGAGGAAGATCAGGCCGAGTGCGGCGGCCAGCAGCCAGGGCTTCAAGGGATGCGTGGCCTTGGATTCATAGCCCAGCGTCGAGGCGCCGGGCGGCAGGGCCGGCAAGGCGTTCAAGACAGACTTCGCGTTAAGAACGTTGAGGGCGCGCGGGCTCGTCTCGGTGCCGTAAAAGCCCGGAGGATGATCGAGCGAGGGTCGCAACGCGGCGAAGGTCGACGCGGGGACTGCCTGAGCCGTCGGCGGCGGGGCAACCAGAGTTCCGAAGCCGTCGAGCGTGCGCACAGGGGGCAGCACCTCAGGCCCGCTCGCCAACGTGCTGCCCGTCGACGCTTCGGTCTCGCCGGTCAGTGTCGCTGCGCCCGAGGCTGGCGCCTTGCCGATGCGGCCCATGGTCGACAACCGGCGCAGCATCTCCACGAACAGGCCCGAGATGGGCAGGTTGGACCAGTCCGAATTTGCGGTGATGTGGAACAAGACGATCTGGCCATCGCCGACGCGCTTGGCGGTGACCAGCGGCGTGCCGTCGGCAAGGCGCGCCCACACGGCGACGTCGGGGCCGATGCGCGCCGGGTCGGCGAGCACCTGACGATTGACGGTGACTTCGGCGGGAACGGGGAGGCCGGCAAACGGGCTGTCGTCCTCGAACGATGCCAATTGTTGCGGGGTCGACCAGGATAGCGCGCCGCCCAGCGTGCGTCCGCCGATGCGCAGGGGAACCGGCATCAGGTCGTCGCCGCCTTTTTCGAGCCGCGGTCCTGCAAAACGGACCAGCACGCCGCCATTGCGGATCCAGGCTTCGACATCCTTGGCTACTTCACCGGTCAGCGTGCCGATGTCGGCGAGCATCAAGACGGTGGCGTTCTGCTTCAAGATGGTGTCGATGTTGACGGCGAGGTTGGCATCCTTGGCGGCGATCAGCTCGGCGTAGGGCGCCAGTGCCTTCTCGATGTAATAGAGCGGGGCGAGCAGCGGCTGGGATTTCTCCTGGCTCTCGCCGGAGATCAGGCCGACACGATGCCAGCGCGTGGAGGCGTCGATCAGCGCGACGGCGCCGGCAGCACGCTCGGATGCGATTTCGAGACGTGTGACCTGATTGCGCAGTTCCAGCGGCATATCGAAGACGGCGGTGGTCTCGGAGGCTTCTGCAGGCAACGTGAACGATGCTTCGCCGAGGCGTTCGCCGCGGGCGGAGAAGGCGTGGACCTGACCGACGCGGGTCGGGCCGCCGGCGCGCAGGATGCGTGCTTCGAGGCGGCCACCTTGTCCCGAAGCGGCAGCAAGACCGAGCGGCTCTTCGCCGGCGCCGTCAGCGACAACGGTCAATCCGCCACCGCCCGCCAAGGTTTCAAGCCGGCGCATGACGTCAGCGGCTTCTTCGTCGGATGCATGG
>CAZDNY010000015.1:0-15973 GCA_964506885.1 uncultured Hyphomicrobiaceae bacterium
ATCCGTAACGTAGGCCGTAAGCCACAGGTCCGGTTCGCTCGGACCCCAGATGCCGAACGCGCCCGAGCTGTCCTGCATCGAGAAGACATGGTTGATCGCCTTCTGCACGCGCTCCTTCAGGTCCTTGTCGGTGCCGATGCCGATGCGGCTTGCCACCGCGTTGGCATAGACGAGCGGCAGGGCCCGCGACACCGTCTGCTCGGCGCAGCCATACGGATAGCGGTCGAGCGAGGTGAGCAGACCTGGCACGTCGAAACGCGCCTGCGGTCCCGCCGAAAGGTTGATCCTGGTGCGGTTCTCTATGAGATCGGCAATGAGGTCCTTCGACAGCGTCAGGCTGCCTCCGTTGGGTGCGATCCTCGCGACCGTCGTGCGCTTGATATCGCCGGCCGGAGGCTTCACTTCCAGCGTGAGATGACGCTTGACGTCGATGCCGGCGGGTCCCTTGACGCGCACGTCGTAGGCAAGGAGCCCCACAGCATCGGGTTTGAGCGCCACGCGCTCCACCGTCCGCGCGCCGGCCTTCAACGAGAGCGCCGTGTCGGTAACCCGCGTCTTTGCAGCCCCCTCGATATCGGCGGGCGAACGCTCGACCGTCAGCTGGTAGGAGCCGTCGGGGCCTTCGACGTTGTGAAGATCGAGCGTCAGGCGTGCTTCGTCGCCCAGCGTCAGGAAGCGTGGCGTCGTCATCGTCACCGCGACCTCGTCGCGGATGATCACGGTCTTGTCCGCCGAGCCGACCTTGTCGCTGCTCCAGGCAACGGCCATCAGCCGCACCGCACCGTTGAAGTCGGGCATATCGAAGGACACAGTGGCCCTGCCGCCCGCATCGACGCTGACGATCCCGGAGAACAGCGAGACGATCTCTTCGACCGGCGGCGCGCCCTGCATCTCCGGTCCGCCGCCGTCCCCGCCCGAGCGAAGCGCACCGCGTTCTGCGCGCATGCCGTCGATCAGGCGTCCGTAAAAGTCCCGGATCTCGACGCCGAGCTTGCGCTGCGCATAAAACCAGCTCTGCGGCTGAGGCGTCTTGTAGCGCGTGACGTTGAGGACACCGACATCGACGGCGGCAACCGTGATGCGCGCCTCTTCTCCGGCTGCGAGCCCGGCAAGCGTCACCGGCACCTGAAGCGTGCCGCCCGACTTGATCTTTTCGGGCGCATCGATGGCGATGGCGAGCGTGCGCGGCTTGGGGTCGATGCCGAGCCAGGCAAGGCCAAGGGCGCGCGAGGGCATGCGTTTGAGCGCCTCGTCCATCGGCCGGTACATCAGAGCTGTCACATAGACGCCGGCACCCCAGTTGCCCGAAACGTTGATCGCGACCTCGTTGTCACCCTTCTTGATGGCGACCTCACGCATCTCGTGCAGGTCGGACCCGAGAACGGTGACCAGCGCGGTGCCATCGTATTTCGATGCGATCCGCAACTTGGCGGTTTCGCCGGGAAGGTAGCTTGCTTTGTCGAGAGCGACATCCAGCACTTCCGGGCTGTCGGGATCATCACCGCTGACATACCAGCCTGCGTTGAAAGCGTAGCTCGATGCGGCTCCGCCGTCAGCCTCGGTGACGACCTCCAGCCGGTAGCGGCCATATCCCACAGGAGCGGAAACCGTCGCCGCCTTGTCCGCGCTGATGTCCACGGTGCCGCTCGCAGCCTTGCGCGTGAACGTCACGGCCTCGTAGGTCCACACGCCGTCGCGCGCATACCACTGCCAGTTCGTCTCCAGCCGCATCAGTTGCCACTTGGCGCCGGTCAGGGCCGCGCGCTTGCCATGGGCATCGAGGTGGATCACCTCGAAGCTGGCCTCCTTGCCGGTGTCCTCGCCAAGTTCGCGCGCTTCGAACAGCGGCTTGATGCCGATCCGCGCACGCGGCGTCATGACCGGCATCGTCAGGCCGCGCTCAATCGAGCGGCCGCCGGGCTCCTTGAGCCGCAACAGGACCTGCGCTTCGAGAGGCCGCGCGGTGTCGGGAATGGCCGGCAGCAGGACCGGCACCTCTGCCGTGCCGTCGCTGCCGGTGTTGACGAGGTTCTCCAGCGGCTGGCGCACCGGACTGACGGATTCATCGGCGAGACCGAAATGGTAGCCCTCGAAGCCCGGCAGCGAACCTGCGGGCTTGACGATGATGTCACCTTCGAGCCCGAGGTCGGCGGCGGGCGGGCCATAAAGGTACTTGCCGGCCACCTTGATCGATTTCGTCTGTTCCGGCTTGAGCGCACCCTCCGGCGCCGTCAGCGTCATGTCGAGCCGCTCCGGCGTGAAGTCCTCCACCAGGAATGACACCTGCGCGATCGCCGCCGATGTCGGATCGGCATGAAGCCGTGCCCGCCATGTGCCGGTCTGCGCCGCACTGGTCAGGAAAAGGTCCGCCGTGCGGCCGCCGAGCCCCTTGTCGGTGAGCGCAATCGTGCGGTGCGTGACGCCGTCGGGGCGCGTCACGATCAGCGTCATCGGCGTCGTCACCGCGCGGCCCGCGCCATCGCGGACGATGCCCGCAAGGTGAATCGTCTCGCCCGGGCGGTAGACGCCCCGTTCGGTATAGAGATAGCCGTCGATGGCACCGGGCGCATCGCGGCCCTTGACGCCGCGGTCCGACAGGTCGAACGCAGCCGTCGTCAGGTCGAGGAACGCGTATTCGCCTCCGCCCGCCTTCTCCGCGATCAGGATTGCCGGCGCCAGGCCGCCCTCGCCCTTCGCCAGGTTGGCGGAAAAGCGCGCATAGCCCTGTGCATTGGTCTGCGTCTCGGCCAGCACTTCGTTGTTGCGTGCCACGAGGCGAACCTTCGCGCCGGCCACCGGGTTGGTTTCGGCGAGCGAGCGCACGAATGCATGCAGCCCGTCATTGCCGCTGAAGGCAGTCAATCCAAGATCGGAAACGATGAACCATTGCGAGGCGACTGCATTGTCGTTGCCGGTCTTGTGCAGCGGCCGCGCGATCATGACGTAGGCGCCGGGCTTCAGCGTGCCCACCGCTTCGCCGACCGGCACGGCCGTCGTCACTTCGGCATTGAGCTTCTGCGTGACCGGCAGTTCACCGGCATAGATCTTCTCGCCGTTGCGGTTCTGGATCGTCTCGACGTCCCAGGTCGAAAGCTGGCGCGAAATGTCCCCGCTCTGAAGCGTCTGCGCAAGATTGCGGTCGCCGACGCGATAGATCTCGATTCCGACGGCACTGGTGTTGATCGAAACGAGCGGTATGCCCTGCTGCCCACGGCTCGGCAGGACGTAGGACCGGCCGGTGAAGCGCACTGCAGGTTTCCGGTCGGGAACATAGATCGCGACGTCGATCGTCTTTGGCAGTGTCTCGCCGATATCGGAGGGCATGCCCGCCTTGAGCTGGATCTCGTAGCGCTCGCCGTGCTTCAGGCCATCGATGCACAATTGCTTGTTTTCAGCCGACACACCCGCCGGATCCTGGCCACCCACGCTGACATACTTGGAGAAGTCCACTGTGCCGCGCGCGAGCGTCTCGGAGAATTGCAGGCAGACGCGGGGCGCCGCAGCCTCGCTGTCCGTGCGGTAGTCGGTCATGCGGAAGCCGTGCTCGGCCTTGAGCTTTTCCAGGTCGGCCTGCACCCGTGCATCTGCGACGAGCGCAAGGCTCGCCTTCAGCGATTCGATGGCCGGCCGCCAGAACGCGCGCCGTTTGAGCGCATCGCCGAGCACCGCGAGCGCCCGCGCCCGGGCGTCCTTGGAGGTTGCCCGCTCCTGCGCGAGATACGCTGCACCCGATGCATTGACCGGCAGATCGTAGCGCTCGCTGCCCTTGTTGGGATCGGGCTGGATCGCCAGGAGAGCCTGGGCAAGCCCGGTCCATGCGTCGGTATTGCCGGGTTCGGCAACAACCGCCATGGCGAAGTTGCGCGCCGCCGCGCGCGCATCCTTGGCCATCAGTCGCGATCCTGCTGCCGTCAGTTCCGCCGCAGTCTGTCGCCCGGGCTTCCAATGTGACTTCAGGTACGTTTCGTAGCGCTCGCCGTCCTTGGCAAGTCCCTTGTGCACGAACGTAGCGGGCTCCGCGTGTGCGCGTGTCACGTCGAAAGCCATGAATGCCAGGGCGCACGCGCTCATCATCGCAAGACCGATGAGGAGGGCGGAAAACAGCTTCTCGTAATGTGTCATGGGATGTGGACCTTGAGTGGCGGCGGAAGGGACCCGACAAGAAATGCGGGACGACTGGGCCACATGATCCGCGCGCAAGAGCAATTCGTGAAGCCAATCACCCGGGAATGACGGAACAGGGGCGATAGCGAAGGTCTTGTCGGAAATTGCCAGTCGTTTCGCCTTTTTTTCCCACAATTCCGCTGCCCGCCGATTGGGCCGCATGCGGATGGAGGCGCCGGGCATGTGCAGCCCAGGTCTGTCCCGCGCGCAAGCGAAACGCTGAATTTGCGTCCCTGTTTCCACCGGAACAGCGCCGATTCCGGCGCTGCTGCATGGTTCATCCAGGCGCTCCCGAGGGGAGCCGGCAACCAAGGAGAGACCCATGCAGATTCAAGGCGAAATCACCAAGTTCCGCGATGACATCGGCTTCGGCGTGATCGTTGCCGACAACGGACGCAAGTACCGGTTTACCAAATCCGAGATCATCAATTCCGCAGGGCGCCTGGTTGGCCTAACCGTCGACTTCGTCGTCGTCGCAAACCGGCCGACCGACATCATCCTGCTCAATGGCTCGCCGTGGACCGTGTTTGGTCCTGCCGGCCGGTCCTGAGACAAGAAACGAGCCGGAGACGCAAGACCATGAGCCCCGCCATCGACCTCACCGACCTGCCGAAGGCTGAGCCAGAAACACTGGCTTTGGCGATGCGCCTGCTGATCGAGGACGGCCGCGCCCTGATCCTCCTGCGTGGCGCCACGCCCGAGGATCGCGCCCGTCTCGAGGAGCGCTTCTGGCAGCGCTTCGAGGGCACGACTGCCGATGGCGTTGTCGCCCTGCTGCGGCTTTGGAGCCTCGTGGATGTGTTCAAGGCGGCCCGCCTGCGTGCCATCCTGATGGACCGCGGCTATGCCCTGCTCGCAGATGCGGCGCGCGTTGCCGCCGAACAGCGCATCAATATCGATTGGGGCTTCAACCCGCAGCGCATGCTGATGGCGTTGGCCAGCCGCCGGCCTAACCTGCGCGTGGTGATGGGCTCCAAGCCGGCACCGGTCGTTGGCGCCGACACGATCGCAGCAAGAGCCGCGTGAAGCCGGCAACGCGATGGTCGGCGATACAACCTGCGGCACAACCCGAGGCGATGCCCGCGATTGCTTCGGCGATTATTCTGCCGGCGCGCCTTTAGTGGCCCGGACGCCGTCGAGTTCGCTCTCGAGCTTGCGCTGCACGTCGCCCGGCGATCCGGTCCGCCGTGCGATGAGGCTGTAGGCCACCGGCACGACAAACAGCGTCATGAACGTTGCCACCGACACGCCGGCCATCACCACCACACCGATCACCACACGCGTTTCCGAGCCTGCCCCGAACGACAGCATCAGCGGCACGGCGCCCGCGACAGTCGTGATGCCCGTCATCAGGATCGGCCGCAGCCGCACGCGTGCAGCCTCGATCAGCGCCTCGTCGAACGGCATGCCCTCGTCGCGCAGCTGATTGGTGAACTCCACGATCAGGATGCCGTTCTTCGCCGCCAGTCCGACCAGCGCGATCAATCCGACCTGACTGTAGATGTTGAGCGTCCCGCCCGTCAGCCACAACCCCAGCAGCCCGCCGGCCATCGCCAGCGGCACCGAAAACATGATGACGAGGGGGTGGATCCAGCTTTCGAACTGCGCCGCAAGGACCAGGAAAACAATGAGCACGCCGAGGACGAATACGAAAAGGATCGACGATGCCGACGACTTGAAGTCCTTCGACTGACCCTTGTAGTCGATGATCACCGTCTCCGGCAGCTTGTCACGGGCGATCTTCTCCAGATAGGCGAGCGCGTCACCGAGCGCGAGGTTGTCGGCGAGGTTCGCCTCGAGTGTGATTGCGCGCACGCGGTTGTAGCGGTTGAGCGTGCCGCTGTCGGCCTTCTCGCCGAGTCTCACCACGTTGGACAACGGGATGAGCTGGCCCGAGCGCTTGGAGCGCACGTAGATGTTTTCCACATCGGTCGGCGTGCGCTGCGTCTCGCGCTCGCCTTCCACGATGACATCGTACTCGCGCCCGGCATCGATGTAGGTCGTCACCTTGCGTGAGCCCAGCATCGTCTCGAGCGTGCGCCCCACGTCGCTGACCGAGATGCCCAGTTCCGCGGCACGATCGTAGTCGATCTTCACCTCGATCTGCGGCTTGGTCTCCTTGTAGTCCCAATCAGTCCCTTCCAGTCCCGGATTGGACTTGGCGATCTCTTCGTTCATGATGTCGCGCCAGCGTGCCAGCTCGGCGTAAGTGCTGGCACCGCCGAGCACGAACTGCACAGGCTTTTGCACCGCGCGACCGAAGCCCTGCCGCATCACGGGGAAGGCGCGCACGCCGGGCAGGTCCGCGACCTTGCCGCGGATTTCGTTCATGATTTCGAAGGCCGAGCGGCGCTTGGCCCAGTCATCGAGCACGAAGATCACGATACCCGAGTTGAACGACGAGATCGTGCCGAACGAGCGCGGTGTCCGCACCAGCAGCCGCGTTGCCTCGCCGCTCTCGATGTAGGGCATCATACGGCGCTCGATCTCGTTCATGTAGGATTCCATGTAGTCGTAGGTCGCCCCTTCCGGACCATTGACCAGGATGAAGAACGCACCGCGATCCTCCTTGGGTGCGTACTCGCTCGGGATGCGCTCGAACAGCCACCAGATCGCGAAAAGCGTGCCGCAGAATGCCAGGAATGTGACGAACCACCAGCGCAGCGCGGCGCGCAGCACGAGACGGTATCCGCGTGCGATCGCGTCGAAAGTGGCGTCGATGGCCCGATTGAGCCAGCCCCGTTTTGTCGAGGGCCTGAGCAGCTGCGAGGCGAGCATTGGCGACAGACTGAGGGCGACGAAGCTCGAGAACGCCACCGCCGCGGACATGGTCAGCGCGAATTCGGAGAACAGGCGGCCCAGATCGCCCTCGAGAAACGCGATCGGCACGAACACGGCGATCAGCACGAGCGTCGTCGCGATCACCGCGAAGCCGACCTGGCGGGTGCCGACGTAGGCGGCGACCAGCGGCGACTCGCCCAGATCGTCCATGCGTCGGTAGATGTTTTCCAAAACGACGATGGCATCGTCGACGACCATGCCGATGGCGAGCACCAGAGCCAGCAGCGTGAGTAGATTGACGCTGAATCCGAGCGCGTAGAGCACGATGAATGTCGCAATCACCGAGATCGGCACCGTCACCGCAGGGACCACCATCGCCCGCCAGCTGCCCAGGAAGATGAAGATCACGAATATGACGAGGCCGATGGCGATGAACAGTGTCTTGTAGACCTCTTGGATCGCGCCCTCGATGAAGACGGAGGTGTCGTAGCTGTCGGCGATGCGCATGCCGTCGGGCAGGGTTGGCGCGATCCGGTCGCGCAGCGCCTTGGCGGCGCGTGCGACGGCAATGGTGTTGGCGGTCGACTGCTTGATGATGCCCAGACCGACCATCGGCACGCCGTTGCCACGGAAGAAGGTTCGCGTTTCGATCGAGGCCTTTTGCACGCGCGCCACGTCGCCGAGACGCACCAGGTAGCCGTTATCACCGCGCTTGAGTACGAGCCGCGCGAAGTCTTCCGCTGTCTTGAAGTTGCGGTCGAGGCGTACGGTGAACTGTCGCTTCTTGGATTCGATGTTGCCGGCGGGAAGCTCGACGTTCTCCGCACGCAGCGCCGCTTCGACATCAGCGACGGTCAGCTCTCTTGCTGCCAGTGCCTTGCGGTCGAGCCAGATGCGCATGGCATATTCCTGGCCGCCGCCGATCCTGACACGGGCGACACCATCCAGCACCGAGAAGCGGTCGACGAGGTAGCGATCGGCGTAGTCCGTCAGCTCCGGCACCGTCATGCGGTCGCTGACGAGGTTCAGCCAGACGATCACGTCGTCATTGCTGTCGACCTTTTGGATCTCGGGAGGATCAGCTTCGACCGGGAGATCGTCGAGAATTCTCGAGACGCGGTCGCGGATATCATTGGCGGCAGCGTCGACGTCGCGACCGACTTTGAACTGTATGGTGACGCGCGAACGTCCGTCCTCGCTGGACGAGGAGACGAAATCTATGCCTTCGACGCCTGCGATGCGCTCCTCGATCAGCTCGGTAATGCGGTTCTCGACCACATTGGCAGCGGCACCTGGATAGGAGGTGTCGATCGAGACGACCGGCGGGTCGATGTCGGGATATTGTCGCAGCGGCAGCCGTTCGAAGGCGACAAGGCCGAACACGATGAGGATCAGCGCCAGCACGCTGGCGAACACCGGACGCGTGACCGAAATGTCCGAAAGCTTCACGTGCGTCCCGCCGGCTTGTCCGGCGCCTTCTGCCCGGTCGTCGCCGAAGGTGCCTGCGCGTTGTCCGGGTCGAGCGGCGCAGTGCTCGAGATGCTGACCGCCACACCTGGCCTCAGTTTCAGCGTGCCATCACTGACCACTGTCTCGCCGGCTTCGAGACCGGCCGTGACTTCCACGATTCCTGGACGCCGTGTGCCGGTTTCGATGCGCCGCCTCTCGACGGTCATCTTCTGCATATCGATGACGAAAACGTAGGTATCGGTGCCGATCGGGACCAGCGCCTCTTCTCTTACTGCAACAGCTTCGCGCGGGTTCTTGTAGAGCTCGATATTCATCAAGAGCCCGGGCACCAGCCGCCGTTCCGGATTGGGAACGATGGCACGCACCCTGATGGTGCGCGTGATCTCGTCGATCCTGTTGTCGATGCTGGCGACGGTGCCGGTAAACGTCTCCTCGCCGAATCCGCGCGCCTTGGCGGCGATTTCCAGGCCCGGCTTCAGCGTCGCAATGAACGTGGAGGGGACGGAGAAGTCGAGCTTCATCACGCTGTCGTCTTCGATCCGCGCGATCACATCTCCGGGATTGACCAGGCTTCCGACCGAAACGGTACGAAGACCGATCCGGCCGGCGAAGGGAGCACGCAGCACGCGGTCGGAAAGTCGCGCCTCCATTGCTGCAACGCGCGCCGCCGCCGTCTGGAAATCGCGCCGGCGTTGGTCGAAGACGGTTTCCGGGGTCAGCCGGCGGTTGGTCAGGCTCTTGGAGCGCTCGTACTGGGCCCTGGCCTCTTCGAGGGTCGAGCGCGCCTCTTCCATCAGCGCACTTTCTTCCGCCGTCGTCATCTCGACCAGTATCTGATCCTTCTCGACACGGTCGCCGTCCTCGAATTTGATGGCTGAGATTTTGTCGGTGACGACGGCGGTGAGGGCCACGCTCTCGTTCGCGCGCAGCGTGCCGAGCGCTTCGACCCGGTCGCGGAATGTCATCAGCTTCGCCTCGAAGGCCACCACGGGGACCGTAGCGGACTGCTTTTGGCCCAAAGCCGGAGCGGCGAACGCGGCGATCAGGCCGACCATTACCGCGTAAAATCTCAATTGCCGCATCTTGTGACCGATCCGTTGCCTCACCGCACGGGCTCGAACGTGCTGCATGAATTTAGGGTTCCGCCCATCGGGGACGTCGCCTGTCGTGAATATTGAACGTCTCACGCCGTCGCGCTGGATCCACGGCAAGCACGATGAGAGGTGATCCACGCGCAAATGATTATCCGCGGATGATCGCTACCACGTTCCGCAGGGCGACGCCGTTTTTTCAAGCACCAAGACTGATCGTAAACCTGAATAGCGGCGCCCGAAAGATCGTTGTGATTACGCACGCCGCCACGCCTCGGATCGCTCGAAAATGATAATTGCGAATATTTTCAGTCAGTTGAGCGCCTTTGGAGCTGAGTCCGGCCAAGCCGAAAACCGCGTGCAACCGCGCTTTCGCTGCCACCACCGGCTTCTGTCGTGCCCGCCGGGGCCGTACGCGTCGGGGAGGTCCGCGCAGAGCCCTCGGCCCTTCAGGTCGAAATGGTACTGCACGAAACGTCAGCAACGCACCGGCCTACTGGGGGGCCGCCGACGGCATCTGCCTCAAATGCAGGCAGATGCCATAGCGTACACGATTGGAACGTTTAGATCATTGGCTCCTCGGCATCTTCCGCATCCATCATGTCGGCGATGGATTTCAGCACGGAAATATATTGGCTCTGCGCAGCAGGGCTGAGGCGTGTGAAGCGAGCGATGAACTTTTCCCGCATCAGCGATGGCGCCCGCCCCACCACGTCGACACCCTTGTCTGTCAGGCGTGCGTGGGCGACGCGACGGTCCCGCGTGCTACGGTAGCGTTCGATCAGTCCGTGGCTTTCCAGGCGGTCGAGCAGGATGGATACTGTGCCCGCACTGAGGCTGACGTGTTCGGCGATGGTGCCGGCCGTCACCTCGCCCAATTCGTGAATTGCCTTCAAAACGATCAATTGCGGAGCCGTTAGGCCGGTTGCCTTGATCAGATACTTCGAATGCAAGTCCGTGGCATGATTGATCCGGCGCAAAAGCCGCAGGATCTGCACGATCTCGTCGCTTGTTTGCAGCGGTGCGATGGTGTCTTGAGGCGTATGCGATGCCAATGGCGCAAAGGCCCGTTCGTTTGACATCATAGAAATCCTTCCCTACGTAACTGCGCAAGAATGGATCGAAAGCGACTGCAGCTTTTCGCCCGATCTATGGCCTGGACCGTTTATAGTGGTCCGGACCTGTTGCCGACGCTGGATGCGTCTGTCTCGACACGAGGAATCTCAAGATATGTGTGGCATTTGCGGCGAGCTTCGCTTTGACCAGAGCGAAGTTTCGTTGACCTCCTTGCAAGCCATGACTCGCGCCATGTTGAGGCGCGGCCCCGACTCGTCTGGTGTTGTGGCCTATGGGCCGGTCGGTCTCGGTCACCGCCGGCTCAGCATCATCGATTTGTCAGCGAGGGGCACGCAGCCCATGGTTGATGCCAAGCTCGGATTGAGCATCGCTTTCAACGGCTGCATCTATAACTATGCCGATCTGCGCTCTGAACTCGCCACCCTGGGCTACGAATTCTTCTCCAACAGCGACACCGAAACGATCCTCAAGGCCTATCACGCCTGGGGCCCGGGAGCCGTAGAGCGCTTCAATGGCATGTTCGCTTTTGCCATCTACGAGCGCGATACCGGCCGGGTCGTCCTGGCGCGCGATCGCCTTGGGATCAAACCTCTGTATATCGCACAGACCCCTGACGGCAAGATGCTGCGTTTTGCCTCATCCCTGCCGGCGCTGCTGGCGGCGGGCGGCGTCGACACCTCCATCGATCCGGTTGCGCTCAATTTCTATATGTCTTTCCACGCGGTAGTCCCGCCGCCCTATACGATCGTCAAGGGCATCCGCAAGCTGCCGCCGGCAACGGTACGGATCTACGAGCCCGACGGGCGCACCAAGGATTGGGTCTATTGGGCACCGCGTTTCGAGCGCACGGCCGCCGATGTGGAAATGAGTTCGGCCGAGTGGCGCGAGCGGGTGCACGTCGCCCTCAGGAAGGCGGTCGCCCGTCGCATGATCGCCGACGTGCCGGTCGGTGTGCTGCTGTCGGGGGGAGTCGACTCCAGTCTCATCGTGGGGTTGCTGGCGGAGGCTGGGCAGTCCGGCTTGAAGACCTTTTCGATTGGCTTTGAGGCCGTACACGGCGAAAAAGGCGACGAGTTCCAGTATTCCGACCTCATCGCCAAGCACTTCGGCACCGACCACCACAAGCTCATGATCGGTTCGCAGCGGATGCTCGAAGCGCTCCCCGATGTCATCTCGGCAATGTCGGAGCCGATGGTGAGCCATGACAACGTCGGCTTCTACCTCCTGTCGGAAGCTGTCTCCAAGCACGTCAAGGTCGTCCAGAGCGGCCAGGGGGCGGACGAGGTGTTCGGCGGCTATCATTGGTATCCGCCTCTGGCAGACAGCAACGACGCGGTGGGCGATTACAAGCGCGCCTTTTTCGATCGCGATCTTGCCGATTACCGCGAATTGATTGCCGCTGATTATGTCCCCGAGGCGGGCGAGGCGGCTGACCACGCGCAGTCTTACGTCAAGGAGCATTTCGCGCGCCCGGGCGCTGCGACGCCAGTCGACCGCGCTCTCAGGCTCGATACCACAGTCATGCTGGTCGATGATCCGGTCAAGCGCGTCGACAACATGACCATGGCCTGGGGCCTGGAAGCGCGCGTTCCCTTCCTCGACCATGAGCTTGTCGAGCTTGCAGCGACGATTCCGCCGGAGGAGAAGCTCAAGGACGGCGGCAAGGGCATCCTGAAAGACGTGGCACGTGACGTCATCCCGGCCGAAGTCATCGACCGGCCGAAGGGCTACTTCCCCGTTCCAGCGCTCAAGTACATCGAGGGCACGACGCTGGACATGGTCCGCGATGCGCTCAACTCGTCGGCGGCACGCGAGCGCGGTCTCTACCAGAAGGCCTATATCGACCGCCTCATGGATGATCCCAAGGCCCACATCACGCCGCTTCGAGGTTCCAAGCTGTGGCAGGTTTCCTTGCTCGAGATGTGGTTGCAGGCCCATAGTCTTTAACAATGCAGGACCGGCGCCCGGTGCGATGCTCTTCAGGCGACGCCCGGCCATGTGATCGAAACGACGAGTGATGCATGTGGCGCCAGGACGAGGACGTCATGCCATGACGACGCTAGAAACAGCCAAGACCGAGAATGCTGGTCCCCGCAAGAAGCGTGTGCGGTCGCCCGCAACGCGCAAGTCGAAGCGGACCGGCAGGAATGCGCGCGCCTCGATCGTCGACTGCGGCTGGGGCCGATTGATCTTCGGCCAGACGTTCGATGACCCAAGCCGCATCGCCAGTGCGCTCCAGGATGAGACCCAGGGCCGTCGCGATATCGCCTTTTATGTTTCCGAGCCGCACCTGGTCCTCGCACAGGCGCCGCAGGCGCTGTTCCTCGACCCCTCCAACACCTTTCGTCTCGACCTGACAGGCGCCAGGATCAAGCGCGCCACGGCCAGTGGCTTGTCGATCCGCAAGGCGCGCCGCAGCGACGAGGCCGGCATCAACGCGATTTATTCGAGCCACGGCATGGTTCCGCTGCGCGCCGGCTACATCGCCAATCTCGATCCCAACGGGCCAGTTCGCATCCTTGTTGCCGAGGACAAGGCGAACAAGCGCGTCGCAGGGGTCGTCATGGGCGTCGATCACAAGCTTGCCTTCGATGATCCCGATAACGGCGCGAGCCTGTGGGCGCTTGCCGTCGACTTGCGTTCCGCGCTGCCCGGTATCGGCCAGAAGCTTGTGCTGGGCTTGGCGGCAGCGCACCAGGCAGCCGGCCGCAGTTTCATGGACTTGTCGGTGATGCACGACAACACCGAGGCGATTGCGCTCTACGACAAGCTGGGCTTCGATCAGGTGCCCGTTTTCTCGGTAAAGATGAAGAACCAGATCAACGAGCGGCTCTTCATCGGTCCCGAACCGGATGATGCGCTCAACATCTACGCCACCATCATCACCGACGAGGCCCGCCGCCGCGGCATTTCCGTCGAGATCGAGGATGCCGAAGCCGGCCTTTTCAAGTTGTCCCTGGGCGGCCGCTCGATCCACTGTCGCGAATCCCTGTCCGATCTGACCTCTGGCGTTGCCATGAGCCGGTGCGACGACAAGGCGCTTACCCACCGCCTTTTGAGCAAGGCAGGGATCGACGTGCCTCGCCAGCAAACCATCGCCAGCGAGGCCGAGGCGATCGATTTCCTCCATCGCAACCGCCGCGTCGTGATCAAGCCGGCGCGGGGCGAGCAGGGGTCGGGGGTTGCCGTCGATCTGCGCTCCGATCGCAGTGTCGTGACTGCGTACCGCCAGGCCCGCGCGCTGTCTGATCGCGTACTTGCCGAAGAGTTCGTCGAGGGCGAGGATCTGCGCATCATCGTCATCGCCGGAGAAGTCGTGGCGGCCGCCGTACGCAAGCCGGCAAGCATCGTGGGCGACGGTAAGAACTCTATCATGTCGCTGATCGACAAGCAGTCGCGCCGCCGTTCCGCGGCCACCAAGGGTGAAAGCCGCATCCCTCTCGACGCCGAAACAGAGCGCTGCGTGCGTCAGGCGGGTCATTCGCTGCACGACATTCTGCCCGAAGGCGAGCCACTGGCCGTCCGCAAGACCGCCAACCTGCATACCGGTGGCACCATCCATGATGTCACCGAGCGCCTGCACCCGCATCTCGCCGAGGTCGCATCCAAGGCAGCCGCCGTCCTCGACATGCCGGTCGTCGGTTTTGATTTGATCGTGACCGCGCCCGATCAGCCCGAATACCGCTTCATCGAGGCCAATGAGCGCCCGGGGCTGGCCAATCATGAGCCCGCGCCCACCGCCGAAAAGTTCGTCGATCTGCTGTTCCCGCAAACCAGGGCACAGCCCCGCACGACCAGCGAGTGAGGACGTAAGGCACCAGAACGGCCGCCACGTCAGACGCTTATTTGTCTCGCCCAGGCCGCGGTGCCACCGCAAGCGCCCCCGGATCGACGGGCTGCAGCGGCGGCGCACGATCCTTTGCCATCCCTCAGGGATTGGCTTTGGCGCGCGGCATGGGTCTGTTAAGCCTTTGGGTATAGGTGCATTAGGGCGGTCGGAAGCCGGCAACGTCTTGCCTCGTCGAGCAGGCTGCCTTTGTCTGCTCAGGTCCGGGCCGCAGGTGCGGAAGAGAGTATGCATTACCACGCCTACGAGATGGCGCATGTGATGATGGCGCCGCTGCGCATGTTCAATCGTGCCATGAAGATCGGGCTCGATATGCCGCTGAACCCGTTCGCGGCGACGTTGCCCGTGCGCGCGCTCTCGGCTGCCTGCGGCGTGTTCGAAAGCCTGACGAGGCGCTACGGCAAGCCCGACTTCGCCATCGAGACGGTGCACATCGACGGCACGGAAGTCGCCGTGCACGAGCGGATCGTCGAGCGCCGCACGTTCTGCAATCTTCTGCATTTCGAGCGTCGGCCACACCAGGGCTTGACGCTGCCCGGTCCGCCGGTCCTGGTGATTGCACCGCTGTCGGGCCATTACGCGACGCTGCTGCGCGGCACGGTGCGAGAACTGCTCGCGCATCACGACGTCTACATCACCGACTGGGTCGATGCGCGCGACGTCCCGCTGCATGAAGGCGACTTTGATCTCGACGACTTCATCGACTACGTCCGCGACTTCATTACCGCCGTTGGACCGCGTCCGCATGTGATCGCCGTCTGTCAGCCCTCCGTGCCCGCCCTTGCCGCGACCGCGCTGATGGCCGCCGACGATGATCCATGCGCTCCCGCATCGCTCACCCTTATGGGTGGCCCGATCGACACGCGCGTCAATCCCACCGCCGTAAATCGCCTGGCCGAGCAGCGCTCGCTCGCCTGGTTCGAGGCCAACATCATCGCCCGCGTTCCGTTTCCCAATGCCGGCTTCATGCGCAAGGTCTATCCGGGTTTTCTCCAGTTGACCGGCTTCATGAGCATGAACCTGGAGCGCCACGCCAGCGCCCACGTCGATCTCTTCCATAACCTGATCAAGGGTGACGAGGACTCCGTGCGCCACCACAACGAGTTCTATGAGGAATATCTGGCGGTCATGGACCTGCCGGCGACGTTCTATCTGGAGACGATCGACCGGGTCTTCATGCGCCATGACCTGCCCGAGGGCACGTTCCGCCATCGCGGGCGTCCGGTCGACTGTGGTGCCATCCGCGACACCGCCTTGTTGACCATCGAAGGCGAGCGCGACGACATCTGCGGCGTCGGCCAGACATCGGCAGCCCATCTGCTTTGCCACAACATCCCTGACGACAGGCGCAAGGCCCACGTGCAGGCAGGCGTAGGCCATTACGGTGTTTTCAACGGGTCGCGCTTCCGCCGCGAGATTCGCCCGGTCATCACCGATTGGGTGCGAAAGATCGAGCTGGCGGCTCATCGTCGTGGTGCAACACCGGCAGATCAGCTACCCCGCTGACCGGCCTTCGACGACCACAGCCCCGAACCCGCGACGC
>CAZDNY010000016.1:0-10627 GCA_964506885.1 uncultured Hyphomicrobiaceae bacterium
TGCCGAATGGCAAGCCGACGGAAGGCGCGCCGACCGCTAACGTCGATCTTGACCCTGAGCAGCTCTCAGCTCGTTGACGCCGCATGACTGCTTCTGGCTAGTTCTCACCATCACGGCGAGCAGTGTACCGGCTACGCTTGCAGGCTGGCACTTCCCTTCAAGGCTGCCGCTTTAGTTTACCTCCTCGAAGTCGCCCGGTTTCCAGCTCTTGTCGAACCACGGTTCGAGCGGACCATACAGGCGAAGCAGCACGTTCCAACCCTTGCCAGGCATCGTCTGCACCCAGTTCCCCTGATGCCCTTCGGGCGCCTTTGGGCCGAACCAGACGGTGGCCGAGCCGTCGGAATTCATCTTGAGGTCCTTCGAGTTGCTGTCGAGGCCTGCGAGCTTCTGGTCCGTCTCCAGCAGCGAGCGCGTCTGATTGGAGTAGACTGTAAAGGACCAGAAATTGTTCATCGGGATTGGCCCTGGGAGGGTGATCTTGTAGGTCTTCGAACCGTCGAGATAGTTGCCGTTCTTGTCGCGGAAAGCCCCGGCATAAGCCGAACCGGTGCCAGGCTTCGCATCCGCCATCGCGGGCGTGATGCCGGTTGCGTAGTAGAAGAACATTGCGCGCACGTCGAGCATCAGTTCAGCGCCGTCCATGAACAGGTAGCTGCCGCCGACAAAGGGGGTCAGCCATTGGCGGTCGGGATAGAGGAAGACGCGCTTGTCTCGCGGCGCCCATAGGAAGGAGCGCGCCGCGGCATTGCCGAGTGCCACCGCATCGGTCAGGATCTTCGTCATGCGCGCATCCGGCGCAAAGGGCTTGCCCTTGCGGATGCCGACGGAGGCGAACAGCCCCACCGTCTCAGGCTCGACGAAATCGGCCGGCTCATTCTGAACCGTGCTGTTCAATTCGTTGAAGAACTCAAAGGTATTCCCGCTAATGGTGTTGAACTGCTTGCCGGAGGTGTTGACGAAGGTGGTCGTCACCGGCTTTCCGAATTCGGCCAGCGGATAGAGCTTGGTATTGGCCTTCACGTTGTCGATGGCGCCCTTGAGGTCGCCGTCCTTGACGAAGGCGCGGAAGAACATCAGCAAGCGGTTGGTCTTCGGCCGCACCACATGGAAACCCATGCTCGGCACGGGGCCGTCATAGCCCGGCGGCAGGAACAGGTAGCGCCCGCCGCGTCCTTGGTCGGGTCCGGTGAGGCCGAGGTCGACGACCCAGCGGAAGTAGGCGTCATCCACGGGGCCTAGGATGCCGGGCGGGATTTCCAGCACCATGGGTCCCGTTGCAAGGTTCATGCAGGCAAAGCCGTAAGGTGTTGTCGTGTTGGGCGTCAGAAACAGGCTCCTGGCGTCCATCAGGTCCTCGGTGAGGCCCACGCCCTCGTTCTCTTTGATGCCCGCGCTCGCGAGGCCATTGCAGGCGGCCCAGACGGAGGTGGCGGGCATACCCTTCAAGAACGTCTCGATGCCTCGGGCGAGGTCGAGCTGGTTGAAGGCGAGCTGCGCGGTCTTCTCGTCCGGCGCGCCGTCCTTGAAGCGGAGCGTGCCGACGCTGGTTTCCACCGTGTCGGGCGTAAGGATCGAAGGTGGCGGATTGGCCTTAAACTTGGGCGACTGGGCAACGGCGGGAAGTGCCATTAGAGCCAGAAATGATATCGAGGATAGAACTCTGAGCGCGGGACTGGACATAATCTGTCACTCTCAAAATGAAACGGTAGGAGTATCTCTAAACACATGCGATGATACATATATGCTACCCCAAAATTGGGATTTGAGGTACGGGTTCAAAGAAGAGAGTTTGGCAGAGCGAGCTCGAACGTTGAATGGATCTGCTTGTCATCCACTGGTTACCTACAAGGCAGGGTGGAAAACAGCGGACAAATTAATCGTACGTGTCTGTTCGCCTACCATTAGCCGCTGTGGACGCGGGGCAAACACGTGTCGGCTTTTGACCCTAAGCGGCCATCACCAGCGTCGTGAATGGCGGCCTTGGCCAAAACTCGGACATGCAAAAGGCCGGGCCCGCATCGGGTCCGGCCTTTGTCGTTTGGAAAGATGCGGGCGCTGCGGCCTACCGGCTAAAGACGCCAGCGGGGTCGATGCGGGTGACCTTGAAGATGGCGGAGACAGCCGCGATCGCGCACATACCGATTGTGACCGCGAACAGCGCGCCGGCCAGTCCCGGCGTCATGACGATATTCAAGGTGGTATCCTGCGAGGCCCATATCACCAACAGAGATAAGATCATGCCGATGGTGTAGCCGATCAACGCGCTGATCATGGCCTGCAGCAGGATCACCTGATGGATGTAATGGCCCGAGGCGCCGAGCGCGCGCAGCGTGGCGAACTCGTTCAGGTGGTCCTTGGTGGACGAATAGAGCGTCTGGGCGACGATGACGACGCCGACGATCAGTCCCAGCAGCGCGCCTGCGATCAGCGCGGCGCCGGCGCCGGTCTGGAACAGCCAGTAGTTCAGCGAGCGCTTGCGGAACTCGCCGCGCAGCAACACTTCCGCGTCGGGCAGGCGCTCGGCCAGCTCCTGCCTTACCGTCTCGACATCGGCGTCAGGCGCCACGCGCACCAGCGTGTAGGAGGCTTCGCGGGCGGACGCGCCGAGCAGCGCCAGTGCGGTTTCGCGCTTGGTGAAGACATAGGGCAGCGTGGTGAACGAGCGGATGCGCTTGTTGACGGCGGCGACGCGCACTTTAGTGCCGTTGATCTCGGCGGCATCGTCCAGCTGCTTAATTCCCAAGTCCTTGAAATAGCTCTTGTCGACGGACACGGTGAAGGGCGCTGACAGGTCATGCAGCGAGCCTTCGATGATGTTCCATGGGGCGAGCCCGCCATCTTCCCAATCAGAGCCGACAAGCAGGATCGTGGTGGTGCCGCCACCAGGCTTGCGCCACTTGGAGAAGCCGACGAGCAGGTTTTCGACACCTTCGACACCGGGCACGGAGAGGGCGGCGTATTTCTCCTGGCCGCTCATCAACGAGGGGTCATCGAAGCTCTTGGTGCCGAGCGGGACGATCCAGATCTGGCCGTCGGTCTGGTCGATGACACGGGCGATGGTGCGCTCGGAGCCCAGGTACAGACCGCATTGGACCGCCACAAGGACGACGGAAAAGACGATGCCTGTCAGCGTCACGATCAGGCTGAGGCGATCATGGAAGAGGTTGCGGTAGGCGAGTTTGGGGGCCATACGGACAGCCCGCTTGAAGTCGCCGTTGGCGCCGGCTGCGGCGGCCAGATCCGCCATCAGGATCTCGTCGGGCGTCTTTTCGGTCTCGCTCATTTCAGTCCTCTCCCGCCCGCGCTGCGCGGGCCTCCAGCATGGAAGTTTCAGTCTTCAAGATCAATTGCGGATGATCCGTGATGGTCAAAGCCGCCGGCTCGCAGGCGACGTCTCGGGCAAAGAAGGGCCGGCCGGCGCGCATTTTCTTGCGGCCGGCCGGGGGGTGTTTACTGGCAGGGCACCGTGATGGTCAGGCCGGCGCTCGGCACGAACTTCTTGCAGTCGGTCGGCTTTACCGGGGTCTCGGCCTTCTTCACCGGGGCCGGGGCTGCGGCCACCTTGTCCTGCTTCTCGACCGGCTCGGTCTTGCTGTTGGACAAGATCACCTTGGGCTCGCCGATCGCAACGTCGGCCTCTTCCTCGACCGGACGCACGGGCAGCGGGGCACTGGCAGGTGCGTCGGTGTCGATCTTGGCGACCTCCTTCTCTTCGGCGGCCTCACGCTGCTTTTCAAGGCGAGCCTGGCGGCGGGCTTCGGCCAGACGCTCACGGCGGGCCTCGGCCTTGGCCTCGGCAACGGCAGCGCGGCGGGCGGCGAGCTTGGCTGCGCGGGCCTCAGCGATCGCCTCGCGGCGAGCGGCGGCCTTTGCGGCACGGGCCTTGGCGATTGCTGCCTGGCGGGCGGCCTTCTTGGCGGCGTAGCCGTGGCTGCGGTGACTGTAGGACTTCGAGCTGCCGCACGAGCTGCACGGGCGGGCGACAAAAGAGCCCAGCGGGTAACCGAACTGCAGGCGGACACCGCCGCCAGCCTCGGCCACGGGGGCCAGCGTGGTGTTGGCGACGACCAGGGTCGCGGCGGCGGCGATGAGTGCGAGGGTCTTGTTCATGGCGGGTCTCCTTCAGTGATGCGGTGCGCCGTGGCGCTTTGTTTGCTTGTCTCGGCGAGGCGGGCTCGCTCTCGACTTGAGGAGAGAATGCCTGCGGGCGTGCGGGGGCGCTGTTCCGCCCGGAACAAGACCGAAAAATCTTATATATCACTGATTTTATTGGATAAAAAAATCGGCAGCCGCGTCTTGGGCTGCCGATGGTCTTGCTGGATCGCGGCCTGGCGGCGTTGCCGTGCCAGCGGTGGGTGTCGCGCCTCAGGCTGCAGAGGGTGCGATGCTGGCGGTGCTGGCCGTTTTCCCCCTGCCGATCAGCTCGCTGGCGAGGCGATCGACAAAGCCCACCATGCGCTCGACAACGACATGGCGCTGCCGGTCGACCGTGACGATGTGATAGCTGTCGTCGAGCACCACCATGTCGACCCGGCCCTTGAGATTACGCTGCAAATACCAAGCGTTATTGAGATCGGCATAATCGTCATCGCGCGGGTGGACGATCATGGCCGGCTGCTGGATCCGGCGCAGCTGCTTCTTGAGCGCGCGGACCAGGCGGTGGTGTTCGAGCACGGCGCGGCCGGGCGTCACCGGCAGGCCGGCCACCGAGCAGTCACCGCTGTTGAGTGCCTTGCGGATGAAGTCGCGGATGCGGTCGTCCTTGATGCCATGCGGCTCGATGTCGGGGAACGAGATCAGGTCGGCCACCCAATTCTGGCGTACGAGGCGAAAAAGCTTGGCGTACCAGGGGATCAGCCAACCGTTGAGCCACAGCGTCGGGGCCAGCGGGGCGATGCCCTGGACCTTGTCGGGGTGTTTGGCGGCCAGCATCAGGCTGAGGAGCGCGCCGGTGGACAGGCCGGAGCAGATCACCACGTCGCACTCCTTGCGCAGCTCGTCGAGGGCCGCCTCGGCGGAGATGAGCCAGTCCTGCCAGGTGGTCGCCTTGATGTCCTCCTCGGTGCCGCCGTGGCCCGCAATAAGGGGGCAGTGGACGGTGTAGCCGGCACGCGCGAGGCCGTGGGCGACGTAGCGCATTTCGACGGGGGTGCCGCACAGGCCATGCATCAAAAGCACGCCGACGCGTCCGCCCTTGATGCGATAGGTGGTGTCGTTGGTGGTGGTCATGGCCCGCAGCTCCAGTTCAAGGTTGATGCTTGAACGGTAGGGGCGCCGGCCGGTTAACGCTGTTCCGGCCGGTACAGGCGCGAGAATTCTGTGCGGGCGGGCGGGCGGCGCAGGGGATGGCGCCGCAGCTCGCCTTATCGGCGTGCCTTGAAGGATTAGATCAGCCGGCCTGCCAGCAGGCGGATCGTGCCCAGGACGAGGGCTGCGGCGAGGGCCAGCAGAACGGCAGCGCGCAGCATCGGACGGCCGGTCGTCTTGGCGTCTGCGAGATCCTCGTAGTCGGCAGCAGGCTTGCGGCCGGTGATCATCGCGGGAATGAGAGGCTCGCGCTTGATGAGGCCGTAAAGAACGTTGGCCGCGACATGTACGACGACCAGAGGCAGCAGGATCCAGTCGAACACGAGATGGTGCCAGCGCGACGCAAACTTTGTCGCTTCCTCGCTGACCAGGCGATAGAGCGGGCCAGCCGTCAGGTCATTGTGCTCGACCGTGAAGAGGCCGAGCGTGGCCTGAACGAAGAGCGTGGCCACTAGCGCGAGAACCATCCAGGCACCGAGCGGATTGTGTCCCAGGAAGCGGCGCGTGCGCCCGGTGAACAGATCGCGCGCGTAGGACAGCGCCGCCAAGGGGCTTGTGACGAATGATGAAAAGCGCGCCGTCGACGTGCCGGCAAATCCCCACAACAGGCGCCAGACGAGCAAGGTCAAGATGGCGAGGCCGTTCCAGCGGTGCCACTTCAACAGGTAGTCGGAAAAGCTCTCCGCATAACGGAAGCTCACCCAGGCGGAGATCACGAGAAACACGAGCGTCCAGTGAAACAGCCGTGTCGGAAGATCCCAGGCAACCAGGTGCGGCGCGGCGTGCGCGGAATCGGGTACTGCCTGCCTGTGTTTTTGCATGCCGGATCGGTCCCGCTTTGCCCTTCGTTCCTGCTTGCCCGAGCCCACCTGACCGGCGCAGAGGCCGCCGCGGCTTGCATAATGGTCCCGACATCTGCGTACCGGCTCGTGAGTGCCTGCGGCCAATAAGTCACGGCGGCGAGGGAACCGCAACCGTGACGCCGCCACGGCTTACTTCACGCTGTTGTCAGCGATGGGCTATCCTGTCAGGCAAAGCAGGCAGGAAGCGTCCACATTCGGGCATCACCAGCAAAGATCGCGCGGTATGCGGCCGGAGTTCCTGCGTTCCCAGTTCTTGCGCGTCGTGTTTAGAGGTACGTTGAAGCTCGCCATGGTGAAGACACGCTATCCTCCGAAAGCGGGCGCACCGAAGCGACCGCCGCGCCCGCCGGAACGGCGGCAGGGCCGCCTCCACGCACAGATCCAGAACCCGCCGCGCGCACGGCCGCAGCGCTACATGCGGCTGTTCCTGGAGCAGGAGGGCTTGTGCTTCTACTGCCGCACACCGATGCAGCTACCCAACCCGATGAACCTCAGGGATCCGCTGCCGCCTGACCGTGTGACGATTGAGCACCTGTTTGCGGGAAGCGACGATCCCAGACTGCGCAAATACGTTGTCGCAGCCTGCCATGCCTGCAACCAGGAGCGCGGCTCGAACTTTCACTGGCGGGAGTTCATGCTGGCCAAGATCATGCAGCACTGGGCGCCTCATTGAGGCGACGCGCGCGGCGCTGGACCGATGCTGCCGGGCGATGCGCCCATGCACTCGTTACCGCCTTTACCGCACCTGCTTGGCGCGTTAGCGATATGGTTCACACGCGGGACGCCGCTCAGGGCTTCTTTCCTGCAGCGCCCTTCATCAGCATGATCTCGAGTGCCATCTTCCAGCGGGCGTGCTTTTCGCGCTCCTTCAGCCAATAGCCGCGCAGCGCATCGCCGGAGAGGAAGTCGCCGCCGAGGCTGTATTTCTTGCGATAGCCCTGCCAGGCGGCACCGTTGAAGAAGCGCTTGAACAGATCCTGATAGTACGACTCGGCGGCCTTCGACATGCCCGGCGCACCAACGACGGAGCGCTGCATGAAATACTGGAAGTCCATGCCGGTCTCGCGCAACGCGGGCGTCTTCTGGTAGGCGGGCAGGCGGCTCTGCGTGAAAACGACGAGCGGCTTGGAAAGGCCCTTGGCGTAGTATTCTGCCTGCTCGGAGGGATTGTTGACGGTCGAGTCCGCACGCTTCTCGATCAGTTCCTTGGCAACCGCGCCGCCGCCCTTGAAGGGCTTGTAGGTCATGTTGAGACCGTAGGTCGCGTTCAAGAAATCGGTGAGCATGGAGTCTTCGGCACCCTTTCCGGTACCGGCCATGATCCATTCGCCGCCCTTCGCCTTTGCCGCCTTGACGAAGTCGTCGATCGTCTTGATATCGGCGCGGTCGGAATGCACCCACAAAAGAAAGACGTCCTCGGCGAGGCGTCCGATCGGCGCGAACGTGCCGATGTCGACACCGAGTTCGGGCTGCTCGATGGGTGTCGTGTAGTAGCTGTTCAACGTGAACATGATGGTGTGGTTGTCGCCCTTGCGGGACTTCAGGTAGGCGAGCGCCTCGCCACCGGACTTGCCGGGCTTGTTGACCACGTTGATGGGCACCGGAATGAGCTTTTCCTGTGCCATTGCCTCGGCGATGAAACGCACGGCCTTGTCGGCACCGCCGCCTTGACCGGCCATGACGATGAACTCGATGGGCTTGGTTGGCGTGAACTGTGCACGGGCTGACTGCGGCGCGGCGGCAAGCAACGCTGCGGCGAGAACGACCGGCGCATAGCGCACGAGGGTTTTCAGTCTCATTTCACCTTGTCCCCGGATCGCGTTGGCGCCTCCCGCAATGCGCTACAGCGAGCCTCGATCACATTTTCAAACCGTTTCACCCCAACGAACGCGACGGCTTGGCGCGTCACCCGGCCAGCCGGCTCGCTCGCTTTGCTCGATCAGTAGAGCCAGACCTCGACGCGGCGATTGAACTCCTGCCCCGTGATGCTGTCGTTGCACGCCACTGGTGCCAGTTCGGAGTAGCCCTTCGCCTCGACGCGGTCTGTGAACTGCTTGTTGATGGCCAGCAGTCCGCGGCGAACGGTGTCGGCGCGCGCCTTGGCCAGTGCCTGGTTCTTCTGGAAGTCACCGCGTGAATCGGCAAAGCCCAACAGCAGGACCTTCTTGTCGCGAACCGCGTCCGTGTTGAGAAAGGCGGCCAAGCGCGAGATGTCCTGGTTGGCCTTGGTGTCGAGACGGAAGGAGGCCGATTCGAACCGGAATGTGGTCGTCAGGCGGCGCGCATCGGTAATGTCGCCGATCAACTGGCGCATCAGGTTGAAGTCAAAGTCCTCTGCAGGAACGTTGAGTGCGTAGGCGATGCGCGTTCCCTGCTCGCGGAACTCCAGAAGCTCTGGCGACTGGTCGACGAAGTTCGCCAATTTCAACACCTCCTGCCCTTCCGCCGAAAGCGCGAAGTCCAACAACTCCTGGGCCAGAGGCGTCTTGGGGCGGCCGCGCGTGTAGAAATAAAGGCGGCGCGCCATCGGGAACTCCTCGGTCTTGGTCGAGAAGGTCGTCGGCACGGAGACCAAACCGCACGGCGTCTCGATGTTGAGCGCGCGCGCATTGCGGATGTAGCCGATGAAGTTGAAGCTGATGCCCATCGGATCGGCCGCAACCTTGTCGGCCCATTCGACGACGGTTCCCAGCCGCGTGGCGTCATCGCGCAGCTTGAGGTTGCGCGGCGTCAGCACGGTGTTCTTGAAGTGCATGAGCAGGCCCATGCCCTCGACCGGGGCGTAGACGTTGATCTTGCCGGGCGGCAGGCCGAGCTGCGACCAGTCGGAGATCTCGCCGGAATAGATCTTGGCAACATTCTCTTCGGAAATGGAGACAGCGGGATTGTCGTTGGCCACCAGGACGACCATGGAGTCGAGGGCGAAGACGTGCTCGGAGCCGTTTACGCGCAACTCGGGAACGCCGGCGGCGGCAAGCGACTGTGCCTGTACGTCGGTCATGCGGGCGCTGGTCCAGACCAGATCGACGTTACCCTTGGACAGTTCCGCATAGCCCGACGACACACCCCTGCGGCGCACGTTGAACTGGCCGACCGTGCGCCCATCCGGCGTGTTGAGCTTGAACTCGATGTCACGCTCGTCGGCACCGATGGCGCGCTCGACCTTGAGGCCGCGGCTATCGGCGTAGGCCTTGACGAGTTGCGGCATGTAATCGGTGCCGATGCCGCTGCCGCCCTGCCAATTCGTCGTGCCGAGATTGCCAACGGGACCGCTGCGCGCCGGGGCGGCTGTCATCGGCGCCGTCGGACAGGCACCCGAAACGCAATCAAAACGCTCGGCCTCCAACGTCATGATGCCCAGCGCCTTGGATTCGATCACGTAGCGGTTGCCGTCGTAGGACCGGACATCTCCGGTCACTTCGAAACCGCCACCCTTGAAGCGCAACGTGACCTCTTCGGCCTGCGCAGAGTGTCCAACCGCGAGTGCCCACCCCATCGCCGCCATGACCGCCAGCAGGCAGCGGCGCCCCGAACTCCACATCGATACTCTCCTGTCAGTACGCAATGCCATTACCAAAAGACCAAACCTCAACCCTTGGCCACAAGATCGCTCAGCGTGTCGGAATTGAAGCGCTTTGCTTCCGGCAGCTTCTGACCGCACGGCGCAGATCGCAGCCGGACCGTTTCCCTCTCGACCCGCCCGCCAGGGCGCAGTCGCACAACCAGGGCCTCCACCTGCGCGAGCTTTCCATCGCCGCAATATTCGCCACCGGGAACATCACCGCGCGTTTCGTAGTCGATAAGCAGGGTTATGGCACCGTGGCGCTGAGACTTGTTGTGAAGGAAGGTGTAGACTTCCGCATGCACGCCGGTTCCTGCGCCACTGTCGTCCATGCTGATGAAGCCGCGGCCGCGCGATCCTTCACGTGATGCCTTCGTTGCAGCCTCCAGGCTCGAAGGTGCCTTGGCCCAAACGTGTCCCTCCCCGCCACGGGGCGCGAGATACTCGAGCGCATGCAGATCGAGGTTGACCGGGACGGACCACAACACCGCGACCTTGGAAATGCCGTTGAGGTCGACCGCGGACAGATCGATGTCGGATGTCGTGCCATCGTCCAGGCGCAGAGTAAACGGCTGTGCGCCCTCGAACAGATCGAGCGTGAACGCCAAGACACCATCGGCACCCGCTGTGCGAATGAATTCGTGGCCAGCATAAGTGAATGTGACGTTGCGGCCTGCCAGACACGGGGCCTGGACGTTGACCTCAATGCGTCCGGCGGGCTGCGGTTTCGTGGCGAGTTGTACATTCTCGCAGCGACCGGGCGATGACATACGCCGGGCAAGATCGTCGGCTGCCGTGTTGCGGTCGGTTTCGGCGGCCTGACGCGCGCGCTCTTGTTCCTCCGCACGCTTGCGGGCTGCGGCTTCCTCGGCCGCCTTGCGCTGTGCCTCGG
>CAZDNY010000016.1:10727-15605 GCA_964506885.1 uncultured Hyphomicrobiaceae bacterium
CTTCCTCCTCCGCACGCTTGCGGGCTGCGGCTTCCTCGGCCGCCTTGCGCTGTGCGTCATCCTCGCCGCCGGCGTCGGTCCCCCCAAGCGGCAGACGACGTTCGTCGACGAAGGAAGGTATGCGGTTCTGCGCCAGAGCCATTCCGCCTGCAAGTCCGGCCATCACCGTGGCCACCATCATTGCCATGCAGGCGGCGTGGAAGGCTCGCATCGCTCCACTCATGGCGTCCCCTTGCTCAAGCGCGCAATGGACTGGTCGACACTGCGGCAGCCGCCATGCGCCTTGGCGTTGCGATAAAGAACAAGGGCGCGAACTTCATTGCGGTCTGTGCCGAGGCCGTGCTCGTGAAGCGATGCGAGGAAGCATAGCGCGACAGGATCGCCCTGCGCGGCAGCAAGTTCCCACAAGGTGCGCGCGGCAGCATAGTCAGGCGCGCCAGACGCAGGTGCGGCATAGATGGTGCCGAGCTGTGTCAGCGCCCAAACAAGACGCTGATCTCCGAGCCCGAGGGCGAGCGCGCGGCGCAACCAGAAGCGCGCCTCCTGCTTGTCGCCGTCGGTGGACCCTGCCAAGTGCTTGTCGGCGCGCTTGAGCGCTTCGGCCAGGTCGACGGAACCGGCCTCCTCGCCTTGCGTGGAGACTTCCGGAACGGCGAGAATTCCGCTCAGGGTGGTCAGCGTCTCAGGAGCGGCGGCGGGCTTGGTTGCCACGGCTACCTTGGCATCATCGTCGGGCGACAGCAGCCCGGCGACGTTGTCGCGGAATGCGAACGTGGAAACCACCGCCAGCAAGGCAGCAACGAGAAAGCCAAGTCCAAATGCACGCTGGAACGAATGGGGCGTGCGTTGCTCGCGTTCTGAACGAGTCAGGAAGCGCGGCGTGTGGGCGGGCAGATTCGGTGTTCCCTCGCGGGAAGGCGCACCCGCCGGTGTGGTCAGAGCGTTGCGCGCGGGCAGCGGCGGCGGCTTTGTGGCCGACGGCTGGTGGTTTGGCGGCGGTGGCGCCGCGCCTGCGGCCGGCTTGGACAAAGGCTGCTTGGGATAGTAGTCGGGCACCGGCGGCTCTGCTCCGGGCCGCTGATGCGCAGCGGGCGCCGGACCTACGTGAGGAGCGGGCGTAACCGGTGCCTTAGCGCCTGGTCCCGGCTCGGGTGGCGGTGCCAGCTTCGGAGCGGCCGATGCGCTCGGAGCTGGTCGATCCGCGGGTGTGGATGTGGGCGGTCCAACCGCAATCACAGGGCCTGATGTCGTGTCGGACGAGGGTGGCAGCGGCGGCTCGGCCGGCAGCGGCCTGGCAGCATCATCCCGCGAAGCCACCAGCTTGACGTTGCGCTTGCGCTTGACGTCGAGACGCGAAAGACCATCGGCCGTTCCGGTGGCGGCTGCGGCGTCGGACTGTTCCAGCTCCTGCTCTTCCGCCTCGGCCTCGGCGGCCAGGCGCACCGCCGCCATGCTCTCCAGCTCGGCACGTCGCGCCTTGGCCCGGGCGGCGATCTCCGCGCGGCGCTTTTCAGCGCTCACCACGACGATACCGCGGCGGGCGGTACGAACCGCAGGGCGCAGGCCGGGCCAGCGCAGTTCTTCGCGGATCGATGCGGAGGGGACCGAGATTGCGACGGGTGTACCGGGGAGCAGGGCGGGTGTATCGATCACATCGGCTGACACGATCAACTCAACGCCTCTTTCTCCGACGCGCATCCTGAGCGCCTCTATATCGCCGGACGGCCAGCCGGGCGTGTCTTCAAGCCCGGCGTCATCATCCAACGGCTCGATGCGAAACACGGGCTCGCCGGGCAATTCGAACACGTCGAGAAGGCGGATGATGGCCTCTCCTTCATCGCCTTCATCAGTGGCCTTGACGATTTCAATCTTTTCGCCTTTCACGGCTCAACCTCAACTCGGATTTGTGGGAATTCAGAAAGCAAGCGTGCGAGATCGCTGCCGGCCTGACCGGTCGACCATAAGCGGGCTGTCGCAATATTGGCCTCGACGAACCGGCTGAACGCGTCCGACCAGCGGTCGGAAAACGGCCGATCCCTGGTTGCAAGGACTGCGTCGGTGGCGTCGGGCTGTTCGGTGTGCTCGATGACGGATGCGGTGCCGGCGCGGCTTGCGGCACCTCCCTCGATTTCGAGGCGCTCGATGAACCCATGCAGAACCGCCGCGACGACGCTGGCGAACGCGCTTTCCCCGGCATGGGTGCGGGCGACAAAATTCTCGATCACCTCGGCGACCCGGCGCACGAGTCCCAGGCGCACGGCACCGATGCCCAACTCGTCGACGAGATGTTCCACCATCCAGCCCGGCATCTCTATCTGGCGGCAATATCGCTCCGCGCGCGCGAGCTGGCGCAGGGATTCCAGCCAATGGGCAACCACGGCGTGAGCCAACGTGATGGATAGCTGGCGCGGCACGCGCGCGGGCGTCGCGTGGGTGGATTTTTCGATCTCTTCGTCGATACCAACGAGCTGGCGGGCCGGCGGTCTGGTCCGGGCATCGAGTGCGGCCAGTTCGGAGCGCCGATAGATGGCGATCAACTGCGGTTCGCCGATGCGCAAGGACGCCAGCAGGAAACCCAGACGGCGGCGGCGCGCCAGATGGTGGACGCGGTGGCCGAGCACCACGGCGATGCGGCGGCGCCAGTCGTCGCGCTCGGCGTCGTCGGGATCGGTGCTGTAGCGCAGAAGACGACTGCGAACGCGCTTGTGCATCTCGTCGAGCTGGCGGCGCAGTTCGCGCTCCTTCGTCGACTGGCTGCTTACTCCTGCAACGGCATCGAGCAGACGCTGGGCATCGTGGCGCGTACCGATCGGCGTCAACGGCAGGTCGGGTTCTGGGTCTGGTGCGGCCTGCGGCACTGCGACCGCCAGCACGGACCCGGTGCGCGCGGCCTGCGAGGGCTGGGCCGCTGAAGGCTTGTCCAGGCGCACCGTGAACGTGTTCGCAAAAGGCTCGGCTGGTGTCCATTGACCCAGCCAGGGCATCGCGCCGGCTATGGAGCGGCGGACATGCCGCGCCAGCGCCTGCGCCCGGGCAACCTGGGCGTCGGTATCGGTGGCACCGCTTGCCGGTCCCGCTTCGATCGCCTCGGCAACGACGAACAGCCGGATGTTCGAGCGCTCGCGCTGATGTGGCTCGCTGCCGTGCGACAGCTCGATCCAGTCACCAACGGCGTGCGGGAGTGCACCTTCGCCGGCACGGCTGTTCTCGACGCATGCCACCATGCACGTCACATCGTGGCGGCGACAGGCACGGTCGAGCAGGTGGCGCGTCTTGACGTGCGCAAAGACCTGTAGCAACTGCGCCAGATCAGGGCGGGAGTGGCCGGACCGGCGGATGCGACGGCCGCGCGGCGCTTCGACGGCGAGATCGCCGGGCAGGCCGATTGCGGGAAAATCGAGCACATCGGCGGTCGCAAGGGACGCCATGGCGCCGGAGGGCGTTTCGAGCGTCACCTCGCTCGCAAGTGCGGCCATCATGGCGCGCGTCATGGTGGCGGGGTGGCCATAACGGCCAACGATGCGCACCGTCTTGCCATTGCGGCTGGCGAGCTGCTGCAGTGTTGCGGCCGTGATGATGCTGTCGGGATGGAGGACGAACCATCCCGAGCTCGCATCGCGTTCCATGAGTGCTTCGCGCGCGCAGAAGGCCTCCGTGGAGAAGCCGAGATCGGTCAACGCCAGCGCCATGTCCTTGAACAGCGCGGTCAACTGTGGTTGATCCGACCAGAGCAGCGAGAGCGCGCGCACACGTTCTGACACGGGGATGTGGGCTGCGACGTCGGCAAGATCGCGCCAATAGCCGGCGGCGGCGAGCAGGCGCAGACCGGGAGCGGCCGGGAACTGGCGCTCCAGCGTTTCCTGCAGCCACAAGACATCCCATTCACCAAAGCCGGAAACCGTGGCCGGCTGAACCTTGGCGGCAACCTCCTTGTGGATCTCGCTCATGCGCGTGAGCGTTTCCTGGGTCGGCGTTCCGCCGGGGAAGCAGATCTGATAGACACCGGCCATGATCGCCGCCAGATCCGCGATGCCCAACAAGGTGACGCGGAAGGGATGGTCGCGCGGCGGCGATGACGCCTCGCCGGCACAATAGCGTATCGCGGCGGTGCGGTCGGCCGATGCGCTGCGCAAGAGCAAGCGGCGCAGGATCTCGGCTTCGTTGTGCTTGAGTTCCGTTTCGCTCGGCGGCGTTTGCGGTGATGTCAAAGCGCCGACCATTTGCGCGCGCAGGCCCGCCCACTCGCTGACGAGTGCAATGGCCGGCGGCTGCTCGACAGCACTCTCTATGCCCCGATAACGCAAGGAGATCATGCGCAACGCGCTGGCCAGTCCGGCCTCGCTTGCGTCCACGACCTGACGGTTGCGCTCCAGCCAACGCACCAGCTGGTCGATGCGGTCGATCGATTGGCGGGCATCGAGGGTGGTCTTCTGGGCAGGCGTCATGCCGCACCTCCCGCCTGAATGCGGTCGAGAAGCGCGCGCGGCAGTCTGCCGTCGTCTGCCGGAGGGATACGCGAGCCATTGCGTGTGCCGGATTCTCGCTCGAGCCAGATCGCGGATGATGACGGTGGAGCGGCCAGACGCAATGCGTCGGCCGTTGCGGCAATACGGTCGAACTGAGCCGTGCTGCCTCGACCCAAGAGCGCTGCACCCGCCAGTGTCGCAAGGCGCGGATCTTCCTGTGCGAGCGCGCGCGCGCCTGCTGCGGCCTGCGCCGTGCCTGCAGCTTCCAGCAGACGCGCATTCATATTGACGATGCGATGCGGCGCGAAGGGCAGCGCCGACGCGATCAGGTCGGCGACCTCGGCCATGTCGGCATGATGTCCGCTCAAGGTCAGCAGATCGGCGCGCAACGACCGCATGGCGGCGCAGGCCC
>CAZDNY010000017.1:0-15356 GCA_964506885.1 uncultured Hyphomicrobiaceae bacterium
GCCGACTCGACCTCCGATGTCGACACCAAAGTCACTTTCGGAACCGGCGTCGCCACGACCGTCAACGGCGCGAAGTCCCTGACGATAGCAGCCCAGGGCGAAGATACGAACCGCGTTCGCGCCACTTCCGGTGCGGGCGGCGTCGTCGAATACCTCGTGCAAGGCTTCGGTGTCGGACGGTTTTCCGGCGCGATGAGCGTCATGATGTACATCGGCGCGCTGGTTGCGGTGTCGCTCGTCGCGCGCACGTTCGGTTCTTATGCCTATGCGCTGTTGCCGGGCGGCTCGCCGCACTGGCTCGTCGGTGCCTTTGCGACGTCGATCGTTCTGCTTTTCATGGCGGTGAATCTCGACGGTGCACGCTCGATGGCGCGGCTGGAGAAGATTGTCGTCCTCATCAAGATGCTGGTACTCGTCAGCTTTGCGGTGATCGGCATAGCCTACATTTCGCCCGAACGTCTGTCGCCTCAGACCTACCCGCCGATATCGAGCATCCTCTACAGCCTGGCCGTCACCTTTTTCGCGTATGAGGGTTTTCGTGTAATTGCGAACGCTGCTGAGGACATGGACAATCCATCAGTTACGCTGCCGCGGGCGATCGCGACTGCAATCGTGCTCGTGATGATCGTGTACATAGCAATTGCAATCAGCGTTTTCGGCTACCTGCCGGCGGACAGAGTCGTTGCGGCGCGGGACTTCGCGTTGGCCGAGGCGGCCAAGCCGATTCTCGGTCATGTGGGTTTCAGTGTCGTGGCGGTTGCGGCGCTATTCGCGACAGCCTCGGCGATTAATGCGAGCCTCTATGCAGTGACCAACGTGACCTACCGGTTGGCCAAGCTCGGCGAACTGCCGGCCGCATTTGCAACGCCTCTGGCGCACAGCCGTGAGGGCCTGATCGTCAGCTCCGGCATCATCATCGTGCTTGCGGCGTTCTTCGACTTGTCGTCGATAGCTGCCATCGGTGCGATATCGATGCTTATCATCCACATGACCGTACACATCGGCCATCTGCGTCTGTTGGGCGAAACGGGCGCCAGTAGATTTCTTGTCGTATCGGCTATCGTAGCGAATGCAGGCGCCATCGCTTTGAGTACCTATCACGTGGCCCAGTCTGCTCCGTATCTGCTGCTATGGATCGGTGGCTTCTTTTTGCTGGCGCTCGCCATAGAGCTGGTCCTGCATCACTTTGCTGACCGCAGCGTCAAATCCCGCGTGGATGGCGAAGTTTCAACGTCGTGATGTGATCTGGCCGGTGTCGTCGATGAACCGACTTGTGGGCGTGGCGCCGATGGGATGCCGTTCTGTCGTCGCGCAAAAAAATGGTATGCGTGCGGTATTGAAATCAACTATTTCTACCAGGTCTTACCGTTCATGCGGGTCAAGGCCGGCAGCCCATTCTTCATCGTCCGACGTGGCGCAATGCCCGTCGAATTGCACGCGAGATGCCATGCACGATCGCAAGCATTTCCTGTTTCTCAATGTGGGCCACTTCCTCGATCACCTGTTCACACTGATCTTTGCGACGGTTTCCGCGCTCGTTCTGGCCCGGGAATGGGGGCTCTCCTATGCCGAGCTCATTCCCTACGCCACGCCCGGTTTCATTGCGTTCGGCCTCTTCTCCCTGCCCGCCGGCTGGCTCGCCGACCGCTGGAGCCGCGAAGGCATGATGGCGATCTTTTTCGTCGGTGTCGGGTTGGCTGCGATTGCGACATCTGCCGCGCAATCCCCGCTGCAGATCGCGGTCGGCCTGTTTTTCGTCGGCGCGTTTGCCGCCATCTATCACCCGGTCGGGCTGGCGATGATCGCGCGGGGAAGCGAAACCAGGGGCATGGATATCGCCATCAACGGCGTGTGGGGCAACATGGGGGTCGGAAGTGCGGCGCTGCTGACGGGGGTGCTGATCGACCAGGTCGACTGGCGGGCTGCCTTCTGGGTGCCAGGTGCTCTGTCCATCCTGATCGGGCTGGCGTACTTGTCGAGTTATCGCGGTCGAATTGTGGCGCCGCGCTCCCGCCCGGTGCCGAGCGCGATGTCGCCAGGGGCGGACGGCGCGGGCAGGGGTGATCCGGATTACCGGGCCATGCTGATCCGGGTTTCCGCGATCATCTTCTTCACGACAGCGGTTTCCAGCGTGATCTTCCAGGGAACGACGTTTTCCCTGCCGAAGGTTTTCGATGAGCGCCTCGGCGGCATTGCGGCAAGTGCAACCGCAGTCGGCTGGCTTGCTTTCATCGTGTTCGGCGTCGCGTCTCTGGCACAAATCGTCGTTGGCCGACTGCTCGATCGCATCGGCGCCAAGCGCGTGTTCCTCGGCGTCGCGCTCATCCAGATCGTCTTCTTTCTGTTGATGCCGGGTTTGTCGGACTGGCCTGCCTTGCTGGTGTCGGTCGGCTTCATGCTGGGCGCCTTCGGGCAAATTCCGATCAACGATTTCATGATCGGGCGGATGGCGAAGTCGGAGCTGCGCGCATCGATCTATGGCGCGCGCTTCGTCGTCAGCTTCGCGGTGCTGGCGGCGGTGTTGCCGCTGATTGCGTGGGTGCACGCTAACTGGGGCTTCGATGTCTTGTTCTATGCCCTGGCGGTGTCCGCGTTGGCTCTTGTCTTTGCGGTAGCTCTGTTGCCCGAGCGACTACCCGAGGCGGAGACCGTCGCAGTCAGGCTGCCAGCAGAGTAAGCTCCTATGCCGTAAGCCGGGAACCAGCGTGTCGTCCTGAAGATCGGGCATGCCGCCGGCTGGCTCGGGACGCGCAGGGCCGATAATCTCATCTCATGTCCTACTTCGTCATCGGCGCAGTGTTGCTCGGACTGATCCTTGGCCTGTTCTGGCTCAAGGACGAACTGCGCTCGCCGCGATTGGCGCGGATGGCCTATTCGGAGCTGACAGCGCGGCTCGCAGTCGTGGCCGCTGGCTTGATGCTGGTTGGCGCAGCGGTGGTGGGGGGCCAACTTTGGGGGCTGCTGTTCCCTTGACGCTGCAGGCGCGTAGGACCGTTTTGGCAGGTGGAAGCTTCTGCGTGGTGCTCTCATCGTTGCGCAGTGCACAACATTCTCTTGTGACCCGGAGCGGTTGACGTGGCTATGATGGCGTGCCGCGCAGTGGTGCGCGCGGCTGTCGGAGTATGGCATGCCGGGTCCGGGAGATGGAGTGCAGGGCGCCGAAGGTGAGCACGCGGTTGGCTCAGGCGAGGCCTGCACGCGGCCGGTCGGTCTGGATGAGCCGATCTATTCCGCGGCGGAACTAGGTGCCCTCGCGCATCTCTACCGTGGCGAGGTCTACCGCTCGACCATTTGGCGCACGCGGCTCGACGCGACGACGAACTGGGCTGTCGCCTCCCTCGGGCTGGCGCTATCGGTGACCTTTGCGAGCGCGGAGGCGTCGCCGCTGCCGCTGCTGCTGGTCGGGCTGCTTGCGATCGTATTCCTCTCGTTCGAGGCGCGCCGGTATCGCTACTTCAACGTCTGGCGCGCGCGGGCAAGATGGCTCGAGAAACATTTCTACGCGCCGATGCTGCGCGGCGAGGGGATCGAAGTCGGAACGCGTTGGAACGAAACGCTGGCGCACGACTACTGCACGCCGGCGCCGCATATCTCGATGATGACGGCAGTCGGGCGCCGGCTCAGGCGCAATTACGTGTGGATCCTCGGCATCCAGGCCGTATCGTATGTCGGCAAGATCATCATCCATCCCACACCGCTTGAAAGCGTCGAGCAGTTCTTTCAGCGCGCGGCGGTGGGGCCGATTGCGGGCGAATTCGTGATTTTGGCAGGGCTCGTCTTCAATGGGGCGTGGATCATCATCGCGCTGGTGACGATGCGCTATGACCTGCAGCGGCATCGGGGGCGCACGGCGGGCGATGCGATGGGGTGACTTATCTTTTGGGGCCAAGAAAAAGCCCCTGGCCGTAGCCAGGGGCAGGGGGCTCGGGTCCCGGCAGGGGGCGTGAGGGAGGACGGGGAGACCGGGACGCCGAGCCGTCAGGGAGGAAGTCCAGATGGGGTCTTTCAAGTCGCTCCTTTCTCCAGGTTGATGTTTTCCTCAAGAGCGCCGGGGGGTGCCGCTCTTGATGAAAATGACTATGCCAGCGCCGTAATCGGCTGGCTGTTCCCGGAGATACAGGTTGTGGGTGATTGTTGGCGATCGACGTGCGCAGACGCAAAGACGGCCGCCGATCATGTGATCTGCGGCCATTTTTTCTTTTCTACATGCTTTGCGGACGGGAGAGCGGTCTACCAGTTGCGGACCGGACCGTTGTCGACATGGAAACGGCCTTTGCCGTAGTAGCCCAGGCCGCCGACGCTGCGGTGTGCGCGCAGGTATTTGCGCGCCTTGCGAACGTCGCCATAAAGATAGAAATCGACGGCGTGGCCACCAATGTGCTGTGAGTTCTTCACGCCTCCGACACGGCGGTTGTGCTCAGGCGTGCGGCACGTGGAGGTGACGAGAATATCGCCGAAGCGTTCGGCCAGTTCGGCGATGACGATCTGCAGGTTGTGATCGAGGCAGTCGGCGCGACGCTCCCAGGTGATCTTGTGCTTTTTCTGCTCGGGCTTGCGGCTGTCGTCGCTGCGCAATGCCGGTTCGAGCGCGGGGGGCGTCATGCCCAATCCCATGCGCTGATGTTCCAGCAGGCGCGGCCACGGCTTGGCTGCACTGTCGCCGGTGGAGCTTTCTTTGACGATGGCTGGTGCGCGGGCGGGAACGGGCATTCTGGGGGCTGGAATGGCTTGAGCCGCCGGCTGTGCGCAGACTGGAGAACCTGCAGGCAGGCACATGGCTGCAGGCAGCATGAGTGCGGCGGTGTGGATGCCGCAGCGGACGTGGCGCAACAAGGGATTCCCCCGGACAAGGCATGGGTGCGCAGATGCACCGATGTGAGACGTTGCCCCGCATTTGCAGCCCTCGGACCAACAGTACGCGGCAGTTGGCGCCGCAGAGGCTTATTCTCACGTGTTGGTAAACGGGTAAGGGCCGTGCGTGAGGGGCGCGGTGACGTGGTCGCGGTCCGGGGGCGTTGGCCGCCGCTCTGCTCAAGACAACGCCGGTCAGCGGGTGCCAACCGGCGCTGCAAGTGCGTGTGTGTCCAGGGTTGCGCGCGTCACCAGCGGCGGCGCGGGCCTGTATCGATGTGGAAGCGGCCGCCCCGGTACTGTTTGAAGCCGCCGACGCTGGGGTGGTTGCGCAGGAAGTTGCGCGCGCCGCTGGAGTTGCCACGTACATAGAAATCGACAGCGTTGCCGCCGATGTGGTGGGAATGGCGCGCCCCGCCGACGCGACGATTGTGACGGCGGCTGCGGCAGGTGGATGTCACATGGATCCTTCCGAAGCGGCTGGCGGCCTGGCGCAAGACCGACTTCAATGTGCCGTTGAGGCAGCTTGCGGGACGGCCCCATGTGATGGAACCGGCAACGCGTATCAAGCGCGCGTCATCGGAGCCGGTCGCAAGCGCCGGTTCGGCACGTGGAGGCACCGGCATCGCAATGGCATTGCCCAGCAGACGGCCCAGGCGCGGTTGCAATAACGGCTGGGCGTCGGCGCCGCGCGTGCTTTGCTTCTTTGTCTTGCTGCGCGGGTCGGGTTGCACGTCCGTGCCGCCGATGTTGGGTATGTGGGTCAGTGCCACGGCGGTCGAAGCGGTCGCGATCGAGACGAGGCCGGCTGCGATGAGGCAAGCGGCCAGCACCGCAGGCGCGGTGCGATTTTGACTACGCAATTTGGAGTCCCCTGTCCTTGCAGGACGCGCGGCACGAACCCTTCTCAATTGTGGTTCACTGCCGTGCGTCGGCTCCCCCGCTCGCATCGCCCTCGCGGCGGAACGTAGTGGCAATTTTGCAGGCAGGAATTTTTATTAACGCGTTTGGTTAACGGCGCACGGCGTTCACTTTTGCGGGGCGGGCTTTGCGTATTTAGGCTCGCACACGTCGTGCCGCGTAAGCTTCTGCGCAACAACGAAAAAGCCCCTCGGTCTGTTGCCGAGGGGCTGCTTGGGGAATGGCGCAAGAGCGTTACGAGATGCAGCGGTAGTACTTGCGCTTCCAGTACTTGGACCCGGTCCACTTCCACTTCTTGTAGTAGTAGCGGCAGCTCGGACCCGTGTAGACATAGTGGTGCGGGCGCCAGTGGTAGTGATGGAAGTGGTGGTGGCCGAAGTGCAGGCGGAAACGCTTGCCTGCTTCTGCCTCGGGCGAGGGCGCGAACGCCGTCAGAGTGGCTGCAACGGCGGCAAGCGCGATCGTCTTCTTCAACATGAGTGTCTCCTTTCGGATTGCGTGCGCTGGGGCGGCTGGCTCTTGAGAACCGGCCGTGTCACGGCATTGTGCCGATGGAGAAAGCATGGCCGCTTGGGGCGCGCGTGACAGTTCCGCGGGGAACAGTCCGCTGGGAACAGATCTATGCGATGCCAGAGCGCGGGAAATGGAGGCTGCTCGAGCCTGTGGCGCAAGGTGCTGTGGCGTGTGGGCGTTGGTCGCTTCAGTCGGGCGCGGCGACGCCTTCGAGAATGGAGAGCACCTGTGCAGGTGTCGCAGCGGCCGGCAGCCGATTGAAATTCGCGCTGACCCGCAATGCGTCGTCGAGTTTCTTCTGGAACGTGTCGCGGTCGACTTCGAGGGTGCCGAACTGGCGCAGATGATCCGTCACGAATTGGGTATCGAGTAGCGTGAAGCCGCCGGCGACCAGACGGGCAATGAGGTGTACGAGGGCAATCTTGGAGGCATCGCGCTCGTAGGAGAACATGCTCTCACCGAAGAAAGCGCCACCCAGAGCGACGCCGTAAAGGCCACCGACGAGGCGGTCCGCGTCCCAGACCTCGACCGTGTGACAATGGCCGAGGGCAAACAGTTCACGATAGAGGGTGCGGATGCGCGCGTTGATCCATGTCGAGCGGCGGCCTGGCCGGGAGGCAGCGCAGCCGTTGATGGTTCCTTCGAAATCTGTATCGATGCGCACGGCAAATGGCGTGGTGCGCACAGTGCGGGCGAGGCGCTTGGGAATGTGCACGCGATCGAGGGGTAAAATGCCGCGGTGTTGTGGTTCGATCCAGTAGAGGGCCGGATCGTCGGCGCTCTCGGCCATCGGGAAAATGCCACAGCTGTATGCCTTCAGCAGAACCTGAGGCGTGATCTCGATGATGAAATCGTCCCGCGACGTCATCGGGCGCCCGCCTCCTCGCGTCCGCTTGCTGACCTGTTGCCCTCGCATGCCCGTCGTGCGGGCTTTCGACCGACCCACAAACAGCTATCTGCATGACATCTGCGGCAACTGTAGGACGCCGCGCAAGGCGATGGAAGCCCGGGCGCGGAGGCTGGTGCCCATGGTGCGCGCGTCGTGGCGCGGGGGCATCTCAGGGTTGTTTGCCGAGGAACTTTTCGAGCCAGTGGATGTCGTAGAGACCGTTGGCAATATCAGGCTGGCGGATCAGCTCGTTGAACAGCGGAATGGTCGTCTCGATGCCGTCGATCACGAATTCGCCAAGCGCGCGCTTGAGGCGCATCAGGCACTCGTTGCGGGTCTTTCCGTGAACGATCAGCTTGCCGATCAGGCTGTCGTAGTAGGGCGGGATGGTATAGCCCTGGTAGACGCCGCTATCGACGCGGACCCCGAGGCCGCCCGGCGGGTGCCAATAGGTGATCTTGCCCGGCGAGGGACGGAAGGTGCGGGCGTTTTCGGCATTGATGCGGCACTCGATGGCATGTCCGGAGAAGACGATGTCGGACTGCTCGAGCGTGAGCTGGGCACCGGAGGCGACGCGCAACTGCTCCAGCACGAGGTCGATGCCGGTGATGGCCTCGGTGACCGGATGCTCCACCTGCAGGCGGGTGTTCATCTCGATGAAGTAGAACTCGCCGTCTTCGAACAGGAATTCGATCGTGCCGGCGCCGCGATACTTGAGCTTGCGCATGGCGTCAGCGACGACCTCGCCGATCCTGGCGCGGGCTTCGGCATTGAGGGCCGGCGAGGGCGCTTCTTCCCAAACCTTCTGGTGGCGGCGCTGGAGGGAGCAGTCGCGTTCTCCCAGGTGCACGGCGTTGCCCTGGCCGTCGCCGAAGACCTGGATTTCGATGTGGCGCGGCTTGGTCAGGTACTTCTCGACATAGACCGCATCGTCGCCGAAGGCGGCCTTGGCTTCCGCGCGCGCGGTGGCGAGTGCGTTGCCCAGGTCCTCGGGCTTGTGGGCGACTTTCATGCCGCGTCCGCCACCGCCAGCGGCCGCCTTGATGAGCACGGGAAAGCCCATCTCCTTGGCCACTTTCATGGCCTCGGCTTCGTTCTTTACGCCGCCATCGGAACCGGGAACGACGGGAATGCCGAGCGCCTTGGCGGTCTCCTTGGCCTGGATCTTGTCGCCCATGATCCGGATGTGTTCGGAGGTGGGGCCGATGAAGGCGATGTTGTGCTCTTCGAGGATCTCGGCGAAGCGGGCGTTCTCCGACAGAAAACCATAACCGGGGTGGACGGCATCGGCACCGGTGATCTCGCAGGCCGCCAGCAAGCGGGGAATGTTGAGGTAGCTTTCGGAGGCGGGCGGCGGGCCGATGCACACGCTCTCATCGGCGAGCCGGACATGCATGGCATCGGCGTCGGCGGTGGAGTGGACGGCGACCGTTGAGATGCCAAGCTCCTTGCACGCGCGCTGGATGCGCAGCGCGATTTCTCCGCGGTTGGCGATCAGAACCTTGTCGAACATGTTTTTTCCAAGGGAGTAGGGAATAGGGAGTTGGGAGTAGGTCGGCCGGACTTGTGAGCTGGCCTGCTCGCTCCTCGCTACGCCGCAGCCTTTCCCTCCCCTTCGTTATTCAATGATCACGAGAGGCTCGCCGAATTCGACCGGCTGGCCATTCTCGAACAGGATGGCGGATACGGTTCCAGCCTTGGGAGCAGGAATCTGGTTCATGGTCTTCATGGCTTCGATAATCAGCAACGTATCGCCGGCCGCGACGCGCTTGCCAATCTCGATGAAGGCCGGCGCGCCGGGTTCGGAGGCACGGTAAGCCGTTCCGACCATCGGCGATTTGACGGCGCCGGGGTGCTTGGACGGGTCGTCGGCTGCGGGCGCGGCGACCGCGGGGGCAGCCGTTGCGACGGGCGCAGCCGGTGCGGCGGCGACGGCCGGCGCGGCGACCGCGGACAAGTTCAATTGGCGCGCGACGCGGATCCGAAGGCCGCTTTTTTCAATCTCGATCTCGGAGAGGCCGGTTTCGTTCAAAAGTTCCGCAAGTTCGCGGATCATTTCGCGTTCGGCGCTGCCCTTGGTTTCCGAAGTTTTGGCGGTCATGCCGGTCCGTTCCTTCTTGTCGGCGCCCTTGTGGCGGCGCTTCGTCATGATGTCTTCCCGTCCTTGCCGGCCAGGAGGTCGGCCATGGCGTCAACGGCAAGCTCATAGCCCTTGGCGCCGAAACCGCAGATGACGCCTTTTGCCGCCAGCGAGACGTAAGAGTGCGTGCGGAAAGCTTCGCGCCGGAAGATGTTGGACAGATGAACTTCCACGACCGGCAGCTCGGCGGCCTGGAGGGCATCGAGCAGGGCAATGGAGGTGTGGGTCAGTCCACCGGCATTGACGATGATCCCGGCGCCCTTTTCGCGGGCTTCCTGGACCCAGTCAATGAGCTGGCCCTCGTGGTTGGACTGCCGGAATTCCAGCGTCAAACCGTGAGCGGCGGCGGCCTGTTCGGCCCGGCGACGCACATCCGCCAGGGTCTCGTGGCCGTAAACGTGCGGCTCGCGCACGCCCAGCAGATTGAGGTTGGGACCGTTGAGGACGTAGATGGGCTTGGCCATGAGGCGCGACAGCTCGGTGTGTGTGAGAGATGGAGCGGTTCGCAGCCTTTCGGCCGCCGCACTCCGGTGGCGAAAAATCACCCGCCCGTTTATCAGTTTTCCGCTGGAGGGGAAAGGCCGCAGCGCACAAGGCTGTTGAGATTGCGCCACAGGCAAAGTCTTGAAAATCCAATGCTCTTCGGGCGGTGGGGGCCAATCCGGACCGGACCGTGCAAATACGGCGGCGGCCGTTGGGGGGCCGCCGCCGTCAGGGTCTTGGCTGGGCTGGGAAAACGGGACGCGTTGGCGCGGCCGGGTGAGGCGGGCCCGGACTGGCTGCTGCCGGCTCGCCCAGGGGCCTTATTTCAGCAGGTGGTGCAGCCTTCCTTGCGGACGGCCTCGACGTCGCTTTTCAATTGCTCGAACAGATCCTGCGGGGCGCCAGGGATAGAGCGGTTGCCGACGATGAAATGCGGCGTTCCGTTGATGTTGAGGTTCTGGGCCAGTTCGCGGACCTTGCCGATTTCCTTGTCCACCTTCTCCGACTTCATATCCTTTTTGAGCCGGTCCATGTCGAGGCCGGCTTTTTCGGCCAGCTTGAGAGCGCTCGCCTCGTTGGCCTGGCCCTTGAACTCGATCATGCGCGAGTGGAACTCCCAGTATTTGCCCTGCATGTGGGCGGCGATGGCAACGCGCGCTGCTTCTTCCGAACCCTTCGACAGAATCGGCAGCTCGCGGAACACGACGCGGACCTTGGGATCGGCTTCGATCAGCTTGGCGAGATCGGGAAAGCCGCGCTTGCAGTAGCCGCAGTTGTAGTCGAAGAACTCGACCACAGTCACGTCACCCTTGGGGTTGCCGGCGACTGGCGCGTCGGGATCGCGGAAGAGTGCGTCGGCATTGGCTGCCAGCGCCACTTTCAGACGCTCTGCCTGGATCTGCTCCATCTTCGCTTCGAGCGCGGACTGAACCTCGAGGAAGATTTCCGGGTTCTTCAGCAGGTAGTCCTTGACGATGGCTCCGATCTCGCTCTTTTGCTCGTCTGAGAACGAGGACTTTGCGGGCGGCGCTTCGGGTTTGCTGCTGGCGTCCTGGGCGGTGACGGAGGGAATCGCAATCGCGAATGCCAGACCGAGGGCGGCGGCGGTGGCTGCAAACGTGTGCAAGGGCCGCGGAGCGCGCGCAAGTAACGGGCGGAGAGTTGCGGGCTCGGTCGCTTTGGTCAGGCTCATGGGCGTCTCTCTATCTGAAGCGGCGAGGCCGCGGATGATGGTTTCGCGCCGTCAGGCTGCGGCGGCGAACCTTAGCAGCATACTCAGGTTTGTGGCTTGTAATTGATGATATCGTCATTACGCAACCACTCCGGCGAGCCCTTCTGGAGCTGGCGCTGGGCGCGTTTTGCAAATATCTGAGCCTGCTTGACATTACCTTCGAGGAAGTAGGCCTGAGCGGTTTCGGCGTCGGCCATCGGCAGCTTGCCCTGCTTGTAATAGGCGGAGGCCAGCATGCGATGGGCACTGGGATTGGTGTCGCGCACCACGGCCTGACGCAGCAGGCGGATGGATTCGGCCAATCCGCTGTTGCCGCCGACCTGCTGCAAGGCAGTTGCCAGCTGCACCTGGATGAGGGGCGCGTCAGAATCCAGCTTGAGAGCCTGGCGCAGTGAGGGGATGGCGTCCTTCGCCTTGCCCGCGCGCATCAGCAGGTCGCCCTTGAGCTCCCAGAAATAGGGATAATCCGGCTTCTCGCGGATCAGAGCCTCGATTTCGGAAACGGCATCACCAACGGCGCTGCGGCCGCCCATGAAGTAGCGAGCGATGGCGCGGGCGTAGCGGGCCGGCATGGAGGTGTCGCGCTCGGGGTAGCGATTGAAGACGGTGCGCGGATTTTCCAGGTACCCCGACAACTTGGCCCGCATGAGTTCGTGCCGCAGCACCAGTTCGGGCGGATCCTTCTTCTTGTAAAAGGGGCTGCGTTCGACGAGCTGGCGCAGACGCGCTAGACGGTCGGTGGCCACGGGATGGCTGCGCACGAATGCATCCTTGTGGGCGTCGGAGATGTATTCCTGTTGCTGGAAGCGCTCGAATGTCTCGAGCATGCCGGCGCCTGACTGCTTGGTGGCATTGAGATATTTGAGGCCCGCCTGGTCGGCTGCCGATTCCTGGGAGCGCCGTTCGGCGAGCAGGGAGCGCATGACGAGTTCGGAGCCGCCCTGCATGACGGCCTGACCAGCGCCGCCGAGGTCGCGGCCGGTGTCGCCGCCGGTCGCGGCGGCGCCGCCGATGAGCAGGATGCCGAGGACCTGGGCGAGCAGGATCTTGGTCTGATCGCGGGCGATGCGCGAGCGTAAAGCGGCCATATGGCCGCCGGCGATATGGCCCGCCTCGTGGGCGATAACGCCGATGATCTGGTTTGGCGTTTCGGACTGCATCAGCGCGCCGGTGTGGACGAAGACGTTGCGGCCGTCGACGACGAACGCGTTGAAGCCGTCATTGCGCACGATGCGTATCGATACGCGCCCGGTGCCAAGTCCTGCCGCGCGGAAGATCGGCGCGGAATAATCGTTGAGGAGACGTTCGATCTCCGTATCGCGGATGAGCGGCAGGCCCTGCGCGTGGGCCGATGGCGGTGGCACGGCGGAGGTGATGGTGACGGCGGCGATGCATGCGCCCGCGATCACCGACCTCAGCTTGTGCATCAGGTTCGGAGCGTGTCGCGACATCGTGATGCTGTAGCCCCTTTTTCAATGGTTTCAGCGTGACGAGGGACGCATGGACTGGCGATGGAGCCTAGTAACCCTCGCGAGCGGGGTCAAACGTGAGGCAAACGTTTACTCGTCAGTCTTGGATTTCCGGGCGGCTGCTCTCACGTGAGGGCAGCGGGAGCCGCAAAGACCGGCAGATCATGGCGATGCTGCGTCCCGGAGTTCGGGGCGACAGCGGACCGATACCGCCGTTATGCTGGCCGATGCATGCGCCACCGCCTATAAGGGCGGCGGAAACGCGATCGGGCACAGCCCTTATTCCATGAGGCCTTGTTTGCCGGGCGTGGTTCCCTCGTGTCTCGTAATGACTGGCTTCACCTTTGGCGACATTGGGGCGGCAGCATGGCAGCGGCATATGTGGATCGCACTCCACGCGCTTTTTCGTGCCGGATTTATCGCGGTTTCAAGCAGATGTGATGCGGCAGGGGAAACATAGTGACGCAGCGACACGGCGACGACGAGGATGCGAGCAGGATGGCATCGGACGAGTTGAAAGGGGGCGGGATGCCCGAAACCGAGGTTGCGCTCGCGCGCGCGGCATCTCATCGCAGCGCTATCGACAGCTTCATCGTCATGGATGTGATGAACCGAGCCGCCCTGCGCGAGACGGCAGGTCACCGGGTCATTCACATGGAAGTGGGACAACCGGCAAGTCCTGCGCCGGCGGCGGCGCGGGAAGCTGCCAAGCGTGCGATTGACGGACATGCACTCGGCTACACGCTGGCGCTGGGAACACAACCGCTGCGCGAGCGAATCGCGCGGCATTATCGCGAGACGTACGGCATCCATGTAGCGGCTGAGCGCGTGGTCGTGACGACAGGATCGTCGGCGGGGTTCGTGCTGGCGTTCCTGGCCCTGTTTGATGCTGGTGCGCGTGTCGCCCTGCCCGAGCCGGGATATCCCTGCTACCGGCATATCCTTTCAGCGCTTGGTCAGGTGCCGGTGGCGCTGGAGACAACGGCCGAAATGCGATGGATGCCGACGCCGGCTTCGATCGCGGCGCTGGCTGACGAACCCGGCGGCCTCGATGGCGTCCTGATTGCCAGCCCGGCCAATCCGACGGGTACGATGCTGGAGCCCGAGCGGCTCGAGGAGATCGCCACGCTTTGCGAACGGCGCGGCATCTGGTTCATCTCCGATGAGATCTATCACGGCCTCACCTATGGCGTGGTACCGCAGACGGCGCTGGCATATTCCGACGAGGCGATCGTCATCAACAGCTTCTCGAAATACTTCTCCATGACGGGATGGCGTGTCGGATGGATGATCGTTCCGGAGCGCCTCGTGCGCCCGATCGAGCGGCTGGCGCAGAACCTCTACATCGCGCCCCCGGCCATCTCGCAAGTTGCGGCGCTGGCCGCCTTCGATGCCCGCGACGAGCTGCAAGCCAATGTCGACGTCTACGCGCGCAACCGTGCTCTGCTGCTGGATGGATTACCAAAAGTGGGGCTTGAGAAGATCGTGCCGGCGGACGGAGCCTTCTATCTTTACTGCGACGTCGGTCATCTCACCGACGACAGCCTCGCATTCGCCAACCAGATGCTCGAGGAAACCGGGGTCGCCGTGACGCCGGGAATCGACTTCGATCCCAGGCGCGGGCGGCATTTCATCCGCTTTTCGTACGCTGGCTCGACGCAGGACATGGCCGAAGCCTTGCAGCGTCTTGCGGTTTGGCCGCGCCTCAGCAGCTGATGATGATGTCTGCGGCCTCTGCCGTGGCCTTGGCAGCGTCGACGGCGGCCAGGGCCGCCATGTTGACGATGCGGCGCGAGGAAGCGGTTGGCTCCAGGATGTGGGCCGGCTTGGCGGTGCCGAGCAGGACCGGACCGACCGTGATGTTGTTCGAGGAGGTCACCTTCAACAGATTGTAGGCGATGTTTGCGGCATCGACGGACGGCATGACGAGAAGATTGGCGTCGTGCGTGAGGCGCGTGTCAGGCATCAGCTTCTGCAAGGTGCCCGGCATCAACGCTGCATCGCCGCGCATTTCGCCGTCGACCTCCAAGTCGGGTGCGGTCTGGGCGAGGATTGCGGCTGCCTTGCGCATCTTGGCCGCTTCGGGTGCCTGGGAACTGCCGAAGCTGGAGTGCGACAGGAGCGCGACGTGCGGCGTGAGGCCGAAGCGGCGAACCTCTTCGGCGGCCAGCAGTGTCGTCTCGGCGATTTCCTCGGCGGTGGGGTCGCGGTTGACGTAGGTGTCGCAGATGAAGAGCTGGCGATCGGTGAGCATCAGCATGTTCATGGCGGCCAGCGTCGTGACGCCCTCGCGGTGAGGAATGACCTCGCGGATGTAGCGCAGGTGTTCCTCGTAGGTGCCGCGCATGCCGCACAGCATGGCGTCGACGTAACCGCGCCGCAGGTACATGGCGGCGATCAGTGTCTGGCGCGAACGCATCTTTTCGCGGGCCATGGCCATCGTCACGCCGGAGCGTTTCATCAGCTCGAAGTATTCGCGTTCGACGTCCTGCTGCTGGTGGCTCGCCTGGCCATGGATGATCTCGATGTTCGCGCCCGATTCCAGACGCAGGCCCAACTGGCGGATGCGCTGATTGATCACGTAGTCGCGGCCGATCAGTACCGGCAGCGCAATCTTTTCGTCGACCAGGATCTGTGCTGCGCGCAGGACGCGTTCATCCTCGCCCTCGGCCAGAGCAATGCGCTTCAGGTTGCGCTTGGCGGTGTCGAGGACCGGCTTCATCGCCGGGCCGGAGCGATAGACGAAGCGGCCGAGGCGATCACGATAGGCTTCCAGATCGTCGATGGGACGCGTTGCGACTCCTGATTCCATAGCGGCCCTGGCCACGGCCGGGGCAATGCGCTCGATCAGGCGCGGAT